>JAOUKW010000052.1 GCA_029882335.1 Candidatus Heimdallarchaeota archaeon
ATTTCATCGAAGAAAATTACAGACGGAGAAGCGAGGCGAGCTTTTCTAAAAATCTCACGTATTCCTTTTTCTGATTCTCCTACCCATTTGGATAATAATTCAGGTCCTTTAATTGATATAAAATTTGCTTCTGATTCATTTGCAACTGCTTTTGCTAACATAGTTTTTCCAGTACCTGGAGGTCCATATAATAATATTCCAGAAGGGGGAGTAATTCCTAATCTTTCAAATGCAGAGGGATTTTTTATTGGCCACTCTACAGTTTCTTTCAATTCTTGAATTATCTCATCCAATCCACCAATATCTTCATAGCTAATGTTAGGAATTTCAACCATAACCTCTCTCATTGCAGAGGGATGTACTTCTTTTGAAGCAGCTACAAAATCATCATTAATAATTTCCATGGCATCTAGAATTTCAGCAGGTATAGTTTCCTGATCCAAATCGATTTTAGGTAAAAATCTACGTAGGGTATGCATCGCGGCCTCTCGTGTCAAAGCTTGTAAATCTGCACCGACCATACCATGAGTACTATTGGCATAATATCTAAGATCGACATCATCAGCAATAGGCATACCACGAGTATGAACAAGTAATATTTCATATCGTCCATCAGCACTCGGAACACCAATTTCAATTTCTCTATCAAATCGACCGGGTCTTCTTAATGCAGGATCAACACCACCAATTCTATTGGTAGCACCAATTACAATTACTTGCCCTCTTCCAGCCATACCATCCATTAAAGCTAATAATTGAGCAACAACTCTTCTTTCAACTTCACCACTTGTCCCCTCTCGACTTGGTGCGATGGCATCTATTTCATCTAAAAATATAATTGTAGGAGCTTGTTCTTCAGCTCTCTTAAAGATTGATCTTAATTTCTTCTCACTTTCACCGTAATATTTAGACATGATTTCAGGACCATTAATCGTAACAAAATTTGCTTCTGATTCATTTGCAACAGCTCTTGCGATTAAAGTTTTTCCAACACCAGGTGGACCATGAATTAGCACTCCTTTTGGTGGATCTATACCTAGTTTATCAAATAATATCGGATGTTTTAAGGGCAATTCGACCATTTCTCTTATCTTTACTACGACATCAGATAACCCACCAATATCCTCATATGAGATTGTGGATTTATGAGTAACATATTCTGCTACAGGTTTATCAGATATTTCTATCTTTGTATCATCATTTATTAGAATAATTCCTTCTGGTTCGGACTTTACAACTACAAATGGGTTTGCTCTTCCTAATACAGGGATCATTACAGTATCGTTTAAAGTAAGAGGATATCCTTTAAGTTTCCTCTTAACAAATCGGACAAATCCAAAATCAGTGGAAAAGTTTATCTCACCAGGTGCAAATATAATTTTAGTTGCCTGATTTACGGTTGCTTTTCTTATTTTAATTTTCTCTGAAAGACTAACTCCTGCATTTTTTCGTATTACCTGATCCATACGAATAATTTCTCGTGACAAGTCTTCAGGATATGCTGGCCAAGCAACAGCAGCAGTAGTTTTTTTTCCACTTAATTCTATAATATCTCCTGTTGAAATTCCTATTTTCTCCATTGCATCATGATTGATCCTGCATTTTCCTCTAATTACGTCTCTACTCTTAGCTTCTGCTACTTGAAGTTCAATCCAATTATTTTCATCATTACCCATAGGAATACCTCTTCTTAGCAAATATTAATTATATCTAATTACTATTATATATTTTGGATGAAGATAAAAAACAGATATCATTTATTACATGCTTTTTTTACTCTTTAACGAATACAAGAGTAATCAAACATAATCATATAATATCTTACTTTTATCCTTTTTTTTACTTTTTACGTTCTGAAATAATAAGATTTGATAATTTTGGCAAAAATATCTCAATGTTGGAACCAGTTTTAGCACTTGTTTCAATATATTCAACAATTGAAAATTTTGTATTTTTATCGGATTGAAGATATTTAATTAAATCCTCTACTTCATTATCGTAAACTTCTCTGTTATCAAGATCGGATTTATTTCCTAAAATCACCACTGGAATTTTGTTTTTAAGTACATCAGTTTGTATTTCATTAATCATTCGTGAAATCTGTAAGAAAGATTCATATCTAGTAAGGTCAAAAACAAATATTATGCAATCGACATCAATTAGAAGTTTTTTTCTTTTATTGCTATCAGTCGCAATTTTTCCAGATATATCATAGAATAATGATTTAATTATGACTTCTCCCATTTGAGGTAATCTTGTTGTAGAATAATTAATACCCAATGTTTCCGTATAACCAGCCATAAATGCTTGCCCATTTACTTTTCGTAATATAGATGTTTTTCCAACACTAGATGATCCTAAGAATACAATCTTAGATGTATTTGATTTTGATTTGTTAAATAAATTGAACAAGGTAATCAATCCTTATATTATCATTAAGATAATAAACCCACTAATTATTATGTATCCATTGATGAATAAATATCTATCCAAATTTAAAGTTAATAATTATTCATAATCTTTCACAGAATCAAATTTGTTCAAAACGACCACCAATTCGATGCCATGCAATGACACCTCCCCTCAAATTTGTTGCTTTTATGTTTAATTTATTTACAAAATAATTTGTCACGTTATAGGATCGATTTCCAGAATTGCATACAAAAATAATAGAGGGTTTATCACGTAATTGACTATCGAAACCATTTTGTAATTTATTTGCTAATTCATCCATTGACAGCAAAACAGAACCAGGGATTACACCTGTTTGTTTCCACTCTCTTGGTGTTCGAACGTCAATTAATGTAATTTTTGTATTATTACTAATTAGTTGTTGTAATTCTTTTGCATCGATCTCTGGTACTTGATTCATTGAAAACACCTTAAATACACTATGTTAATCATGAGTTATAAAAAATCCTATACTAAAAATATAACAGAAAGTATATAAGAAAAATAAAAGCAATCTAGAAATTAAATTGAAAAAGGAAATTTAACCAGTAGATGTAAGAGATTCTCTTCTCATAAATGGAAGATGTTTATGAATTAGATTAGTAGCATCATGAAATACTTTTACATTTCCATTAAAATTAACGATGTGATCTTTGTATTCATGGTAAAACGCATTTGTAAATGCTTGTAATCCTTTATTAAGAAAATATGAATTTTTATGAGTGATCAAGACACTTACAATCTCATTATGTGAATTCATCACTATAACTCGATCGGACATACCAATTAGAATAATATGCCCCTCTGCATGAGCAATTTCTTGAACTAAATTTTGGATAGCCACAATAGCTGGAGATTTTAATGCATCATGTGTTATTTTACCTTCCTGACGAAATTCGTTAATAAATGAGAATAAAGTTATCCCTTGATACTGATTTATGATAATGAGTTGATATACATCAAAAGGTACACTATAAGCAAATTCTACGTTTATGATATATGCTAAGAGCATTGAAATGAGAGCAACCGTGAGAAGCCATGTATTGTGTACTTCAAAATTAGGATCAATTATTGCACCTCCAAGAAGGAAAAAATTTGTTAATAAAGAGGAAAATCCAACAAGAACAAATACGCTTCCTCTTGCAATAGTTGGACTATCTGCATGCTTTAATGTCAAATACATGATTTTAAATCCGAAAAGACTAATCCATAATATAATCACTGCAAAAACACCTAAATAGATCATAATTAATTCGTAAATTTGAGTTCTGAAAGCTGCTGCACTGGAAAATGGCTGAAGAACTATGAGAAAAACACCTCCAATGATAAGAGGAATTGCGGTTCCAATGATTCCAATTGCATGAATTAAATCCGGTCTTAATTTATCCATCAATTCAACATGGAAATATAGCAAGATAACTACAAGAGGAAACAATATATCTGCGATTAATGCCCAAATATTATTTCCGCGATTATATAATGTTTGTCCTTGAGTAGGTGGAGAGATCATCAAGAAAAATTCAGCTAATCCATGTAATAGAATTGCTACAGAAAGAAACGAAAGACCTTTAATATTTTTTATATATGCTTTATATACCAGCACAACAAAAAATGAAATGGATAAAATAAATGGAATAAAATGATACCAATATGTTTCTTTTATTGATTTCATAAATGATGAGAGTGGTCCTCCCAATATCCAAGCAAAAATAATTGTTCCTATAACTCCAATAACTACAGCAATTAATGCTTTGTACTGAGGTTTCATTTGATGTTCAAATTCTTCTATTTTTTCATTTAGATCATCAGTCACAAATCATCATCTATCGCACTAAATTTAATTTTATTGAGTAAATAAAGATAATATTCCCAAAATAATTCAGTTTTTTTATTATTTCATAGTTTCCATAAATATCATCAATAATTTTCAATTGATTGATATTTCAAATTTTTATTCTTTATTTAGCTCATCTTCTGCATTTTGATATGCTTCTTCATATGTGAACCGTATTGGATCTGGAGTAACCATCATTGTATAACCAATCCAAAATCCAGATAATCCAATAATTAAAACAACTCCAAGTGTGGGTATTGCCAAACCCCAATATTGACCTTCAGTAAGTGTAACAGATGGTGAAGAAATTTTGGTGTAAATTAGAAAATATATCTCAAAAACAATAGCAAATAGAGAAGGAATTATTAAAAATAAACCTCGAAATTTAACCATTATTGATCCATTGTTTTTATTGGAATAAAAATTTTAGGTCTTTTGAAATACAATAGTAACTATTAGTGATAAAATTTTTTACGAAACAATATTCATTTCTTTGTTATTTCTATTGATTCAATACGATGTCCATCAAGTTTTACTATTTTATAATTGAAAAGATCATCTTTGACAATATCGCCAATAGTAGGAATTTCAGATTTAAATAGTTCTAATACATAACCAGCAAGTGTCACCGATTTTTCAGAATTAATTTCACTCTCATTTCCATCCGAAATTGCTTTATTAAATTCTTCAATAGATACTTGACCACCAACTATGATATTTTCATTATTTATCATAATTGTGTTTTTTATACTTTCAGTATCAAATTCATCCCGGATTGGTCCAAAAATTGCTTCTATTATATCTTCTATTGTCACCATACCTTCAAAAGAACCGTATTCATCAATAATTATTGCAACTTGAGTTTTTTGTTCTTGCATTTCCTTTAACAAATCATCTAATGGTTTACCCTCATGTACAGTAATTACTGGTCTTAATATCTTAGGTATATCTATTTTTACCAAATTTGTATCCTTACCATTGATATATCTTACTACATCTTTAATATGTATGAATCCTTTGACATCATCTAGATCTGTTTCATAAATCGGTATTCTACTGTATCCAGTGGCAACAGATAGTTCAAGTATAGCTTTTAGATTTGTAGTTACTGGTAATGCCTTTATATCAATTCTTGGTGTAAGGATTTTTTTAACACTTGTATCTGTAAATTCAAGTATATTGAAAATTAATTTAGACTCATATTCTTCAATTTCTCCTTTGCCTATTGAATTTTCAATGATCATCTTCAACTCATCTTCAGAATAAACAGTTCCATGTACTTCATCCTGTACTGGAATTTTTAAACTTTTTAAAATAGAATTTGAACTCCAAACAAAGAATCGGAGTAGGGGGCTGGTTAATTTCATAAACCAATACAATGGTTCTGCACAGACTAGTACGGTTTTTTCCACATGTTGTATTGCAACTGACTTTGGTGCTAACTCACCTATTACAACATGTAAATATGCCACTATAAAATATGCAACTAAGAAGGCTGTTCCCTCAATATATGGTAAATTTGTTGGAGTTATCTCGAAGTTTAGATTAAATACATCGGATACACCAAAAATTAAAGAAATTAATACACTTGTAAAAAATGGTTCACCAACAAAACCTAATGCAATCGATGCCAAAGTAATTCCAAGCTGTGTACTAGACATAGATCGATCTAGATCATTGATTATGTCTAGAGCTCGTTTTGCTCCTTTAGATCCATTTGAAATTAATTCTTCAACTCTTGTTCTTCTAACTCGAACAAAAGCAAATTCAGATGCTACAAAAAACCCGTTTAATATTATTAGGAATATAATTAGAATAAAATCTAAAAAATCTACTGATTCAAGTTCTACCATACTTAAAGATAAACTGTCCTAGCAGATTGTTTAGAGGTAAAAATCCATTTCATTACT
Source organism: Candidatus Heimdallarchaeota archaeon (assembly GCA_029882335.1). Lineage (GTDB taxonomy): Archaea > Asgardarchaeota > Heimdallarchaeia > Heimdallarchaeales > Kariarchaeaceae > JAOUKW01. The sequence continues at coordinate 6,196 of JAOUKW010000052.1, forward strand.
GCTAATTTTAGATTGTATTCTTTGCTAAAAAATGATTCAATATTGATAAAATAAATTATTGAGTTTTATGAATGAAATTAATCATATTAATTTCTTATACTAACAAATTTATACCTTAAGTACCTTATATAAATTATAATTAAGGTGGTTCAAATCAATATAATTGAAATCCAATCATTGAAAGAGATTTGTAAACAATTATCTCATGATATAAGAAATCCATTAAGTAGAATACAAATCCTATCACAAGTTTTACTTGAGGATATTGATAAATTGCCTAATGAATCACAAATCTATATAGAAATGATTAGTTCTGCTTCCAAAGAAATTCTGAATGCATTAGAAGACATAATGAAAACTATCTAAATGTAACGATTCAATGTTTTACTTAATTTTTTATTATCTTTTTTAAGAGATCGGATTTCTTTTTTTAATTCAATTATTTCCAATTCTAGCTTATTTATTTTATTTTTTGATTTGGAAAGGCTAATTTTTTTTGAAGTTAGATCTTTTTTGACATCATCGATATCCTCATCACCTTTAGAACTAGTATTTCCTCCTTTTAATTGTTCTTTCAACGACCAAATCTCAGAACGATATTTTTTGATTTGTATTTCAAATTCATCCTGCTTTGTAAAACTATCAAGTCGTAATTTTTTAATTTGTTCTTGATAATTTTTTTGCATTTTTTTCATTTTTTCCTCAAGTTCTTCAATGGATGTCATTTCAGTTGTCAAATTAGGTATCCTCCTTTACATAAAATATAAATTGTAAGCCGAGTTTGATGTAATATATATTTATACATCAAACACTTTTAAATGATCGCTTTGTGAAATAATATAATAATAGGAAATTTTGTATTCACAAATTAAATGAATTGGATAAATTATTCTACACTCCTCAGTGTAAGTTAATTCTATAAAGTGAATAATTAATCTCAGTCAATCCATTGTGTTATTTTAAATTTTGACTTTATTTAAATAGTATTATGAAGATGTAAATATGTATGACGAATAAAAACACACTAGAAAATAAGTTAAAAGAAAAATATGATAATGGAGAAATAACCAAAAAGGAATTTGATGAATTAATGGAGAAGTTTGGATCTTATGATTTGTTACATACCGATGTAGAGAGACCTTCTTCATCTAAAAGGTCGTCAAACTACCATTTTTCAGGTTCAAGTAAAATTTTCGAAGAGATAGTTGATGGTCCAGTTAAGGTGTCTGGAAGATTAGTTACTGAAGGTCCTTTAAAATGTAGGTCTATAAAAGTATCTGGGTCTGCAATTGTATCTGGTGACTTAATTGTTACAGAAGATGTAAAAATTAGTGGTAGTTTACAGGTAGACGGAGATGCTAAACTTGGCGGAATATCCAAGGTATCAGGAAGTGTAAATATTGACAAAAGCCTATATGCAACAAATATATTTAAAATATCAGGAAAAATTCGTGTAAAAGAAAATTTAGTATTAGGAGATGATATGAAAATTTCGGGTACTTTAAGCGCAAGTATGATAAAATCAACATCTAATTTGTTAGTTTCAGGTAAACTTAATGTTGGTGAAGATGTCATTGTTAAATCATTTATAACCTCAGGCGGTGCATCTATTATAGATGGTAATTTATCAGCAGAAACTATAGAAATTGCAAGAAGTTATAGAATTAAAACAGATGAAGAGTATGAAAATTATGAAAATGATGAATTGTCTTCAATTCCAAATATTGCAAAATTTGTAACCAATATCATTAGTAATATTGTACCAATAATTCATTCAGGCTTTTCGGTACCTCCAAAGATTTTCAATGTAAAAGGAAATATGGAGGGAAATAAAATAGACATATCATATACACATGTTCATGGTGATATTATTGGAGATTCAATCGTAATTGGCCCGGGTGTCACAATTGATGGAAAGATAAAATATCGAGAAACAATTGAAGCACCTGATTCTTATAAAGAACAAATTGAAAAAATTTAATCCTCTTCAATTCTGAATTTATTCAATTCAGAGTAAATATTTGAAAAATTGATAGATACTTCTTTAGAGTTAGCAGCTCCTAGATCTTCAGGTATTAATTTACGATATGTTGTGTTTTTCCCACAAATCTTACATTCCATAACAATACTTGGACCATCAGGTTTATTCTTATTTTCAGCTCTTGTTAAAAACTTAACTACACCACATATGTTACAATAGTACATTCAAGATCAACCTTTTGTTATTCAATCATGAATATTTGTCCTTAATTAATTATTAGATATCTAGTATGGAAATAATCGATTAATTATAATGGTTTCTCATCAAAATGCAATTCAGACAAAGTACTCAATTCCATTTTTTTACCTCGTCAGGCGATAGTAATTTGGCTAAAATACCTGCTAAATTCTCTCGCATATTTTTAATTAATGGAAGTATAAAAGAACGAATTTCGGGATTAGTATCAAAATCATCTGAAATAAATAATTTCCAATCTTCAATATCTAATTTCTGCCGAATAGCTTCAGCACCACTAAATAATAAAGATTTTAAATCAATTAATATTGATTTACTTAAATTTGAAAACTGTTGTGATATAACAATGGAAATTCCATGTAATTCAAATCCGCCTCTTGCATTTTTATTCGCAATTGAAAACACAATACTAACAACTTCACCTAAAATTGGTTTAGAAACTGGATTAATTGAAAAAACTTGACCCACTTCACTTATCATATTTGAGTCCAAGGTTGAGAATAAGTTAACAGGTAAAATCATATTAATAGGTTGATTAAATTCAACCGGATCTGTCAATACAAAACTAGGTCCTAATATTTCATGAGCAATAGAGTAGAAAATCGCGGGTATTGAATCCTCAATGAATTTAATCGGTATTTCTTGAATCGATACCATAGAGGGCTCATCTGTACTGTAGCTGTTAATTCCTGAATATGCTACACGTAATGATTGTTGTAAAGCATTTATTTTTATTGATTTTTGAATAAATTCAAATCCGATCTTCGCAATCTTCATTGCATCGACTACAGAGGAAGTAGCAGAACTATCAAAAGAAAAAATGCATATCTGATTTCCTTCACTTTTTTTAGCATTAAATAGACATACTAGTTCCTGATTATTAATGATAATAGGATTTGTCGATTTAGTATTAATATTATTGAGTGTATCAACATCAAACGAATTTGTTAAGTTTGAAATTGATTCAGGATTTATATCGGATGTATGGAATTCAACTCGAGTATGATCCTTAAACACATTCATCCAAATTAGTTTTCTCCACCCTACACGCTCTAATAAATTTATTAACCTCGATTCTATTCCTAAATTATAATCTGCATTATCATGCATCCATTCAATTAATTTATCTAAATACTGCAATACTATTTAATTACATTGTAATAATTTATACTTAAGGATTGTCATTATTTAAATTTGCATATTATCGATGGGATTGATCGCGATACGGACCTTTTGGTCTTAGTTCCTCAATGTGGTCCATAATTCTATCAATTACTAATTTTGAGGTGGATGGAGAAGCAGGTAATTTCCTTAAATCCTCCAAAGGTACAGGTTTACCATATCGTACTAGCAACTTTATTGATCTTGGACCTTTCCCCCAAGTAATACCCCTTCCAACTGGCATGGTGAATTCAACCCCCGCTAAAAAAATTGGTATAACTGGAGCATTGACTGCATGCGCAACCATACCGGAGCCAATTTTACCTGGATTACAAGAATTATCACTTGGATTTTTATGTCTTTGACCTTCAGGATACCATAACATCGAATCGCCCTTTTTAATTCTATTAATTGCGTGCTCTACAACATCAATACTTTTTGCACCTTTTCTTACTGGAAATACATTTGCATATTGTGCGAGTAACCTGAAAAATTTTAACTTAAATAATTTCTCATCTGCAATAGCATGAATTGGGCCTTTGTAACCAAGGTTTACAATTGCAAATATTGAATCCATATGACTTACATGGTTTGGCATTAGTATTAAATTGGATTTTGATGGGATATTATCTAATCCTTCAATTTTTACTCTCCACAAAATTGGTTGGATGAAACGTTTCACCAAAGGAATGAATATTGCATAGAGTAAATATTTTGTTGGATAGTTGTAATTAAACTTCTCAACAAATTTATCTGATCGAGAGGTTCTCCGTTTTTTTGATTTGGATTTACTCAAATCCTCCACAAATTGCCTAAGTTTAATCTAATTTAAAGTATTATTTAATTTGAACAATTAATCTGATAAGTATAATTTCATTGCTTAGTCTATTTTGTAGGAGACAACTTTTCTCTAATAATTGAGGCGATTTCCTCTTGCCTATCTGATGAACGAGGATTCCATAAAATAGATAAGCCTTCATTTTTATTGGGTTTGGGGATTAAATGCCAATGTGCATGAAAGACGGCTTGATGGGCGATTATTCCATTATTCTGTAAAATATTGTAATCTTTTATATCAAGAACTTGAACTACTTTTTTAATTGCAATTAGAATGTCCGCCAAAGCAGTATCGGGAGTATCATGTAATGTTTTCGCATGCTTTTTAGGTATAAATAAGCAGTGTCCATCAGCCAACGGATTAATATCCATAAAAGCATAGATATGTTCTGTTTCATAAATTTTCTCAGAAGGAATTTCCTTATTCACAATTTTGCAAAAAAGACAATCTTGCATAATTTAGTAAATCAATAATTGAATATATAATCAACTACATATGATTAATTTCTCGTAAAATTTTTCAGAATTTATTTATGTAATATATTTTGATATCTAGAAAAGACCTTAAGTCACAATATACTTCGATATACATATGAGCTTCATAAAAAAAATATTTTCTAAAAATCCAGCAGCTAAAGTCCGGCAATTAGTATTATCAGTTCCTATAGATAATTTGGCAATTGACTTTCCAACTCAAATTAACAACAATGATTATAATTTAGTATCCAAAGTGATAGAGGATTTAATTTCAGAAGGGTTATTAAGAGGAATTCTGATTGGAAAAAAAGGATGGTTTCTTCCGAATGGAATCCAGAAAGTAGATGATATTTGGAAGGAAGTAGAACGAGATATTATTGATTTAGAGAGAATTGGTAATGATTGGGGTTTAAATCCCAAGAGAGTTTATATAGCCCTTGAAACAAAAGCAAAAAGTTTAGGTTTAAAGGAACCTTACTTTATTAGAAGTAATAATGAGTTATACCTTCAATCTTTGTTAATAAAGAAATTACAATCAACACTAAAAGCTCAAGATTTTGATGAAGAAAATATACATCTAAATACTTTAATAGAAAATATTATTCCAAAGAAGACAGAGAATTGGAATGAAATTCTCTCTGAGAAAATAATTAATGTATTAAATTTAGAAACAAGTGAATATTGTATAGGAAAGGATACTTTCATACGGATCAAAATGAATTTGGGTGAGGAAGTTGTAACTATAATAACTAATTATTGGGAAGAACAAACAGAAGAAATACCTTATACATATATTGGTGAATATTTTGGTCTGAATAATAAAGATGTAGCAAAATTGCTTCAAAAATTAATAAATGAAAAAGAATTGACGAATGTTGTTATTTACCCAATTGAAGAGATTATTAAGAGAAAAGCCTAAATTAGCACGATGAATGTAAATATTATTTGTAGTTTTGATAATTCAAATACTTTTTTTATAACCTGCATGGTTTTTTATGAATAAAGATCATTCATATGGGATTCATATTCATATGTTTAATTTAATATAATGTAATGTATAAATTAGTTGTGAATATTTATGGTAGAACAAAATGAATATGCAAAAATAATCATAAAAGGCAACGAATATGAATTCCCACTAATTGTAGGATCTGAAGATGAAATAAGTATTGATTTTAGAAAGTTCAGATCTACAACCAACAATATCATTACATATGACCCAGGTTATGGAAATACTGGGTCTTGTATCAGCAATATTACATTTATTGATGGTGAAAAGGGAATATTAAGGTACAGAGGTTATCCTATAGAACAATTAGCAGAAAATTCTACATTTGAAGAAGTCTGCTATCTTTTAATCTATGGAGAATTGCCTTCAAAATCGGAATTTCAAAAATTTAAATCAACTCTAAATTATCATGATTTAATACATGAAGATATGAAAAAATTTTTTGAAGGTTTCCCACCAAATGCACATCCAATGGCAGTTCTTAGCACGATGATATCATCTCTGTCAACTTATTATCCCTATAATGGTGATGATCAATTAGATTTGCAAATAATCAGATTACTTGCAAAAGTAAACACGCTTGCAGCATTTGCATACAAGAAGTCAATAGGACAGCCTTATATCTATCCTAGAAATGATTTAAGTTACATTGGTGATTTTCTTCATATGATGTTTGCAGTACCCAGTGAACCATATCATGTAAATCCAGTTGTTGAGAGAGTATTAGATAAACTATTAATATTGCATGCAGATCATGAACAAAATTGCTCTGCATCAACTGTTAGAATGGTTGGATCGTCCCAAGGTGGTATTTATTCTGCAATTGCAGCAGGTGTTTCTGCGTTATGGGGTCCACTCCACGGAGGCGCCAATCAAGCAGTGATCGAAATGTTAAAAATGATACAAAAAGATAACAATGATGTCGATAAATATGTTAAAAAAGCCAAAGATAAAAATTCGAGTTTTCGATTAATGGGATTTGGCCATAGAGTCTACAAAAATTTTGATCCCAGAGCTACAATTCTTAAAAAAGCCGCTGAAGAAGTACTAAATGAGTTGGGCATTCAAGATCCTCTCCTAGATATTGCTCAAAAACTTGAAAACGTTGCGTTAAGTGATGAATACTTTATTGACAGGAAACTATATCCCAATGTTGATTTCTACTCAGGTATTATTTATAGAGCATTAGGAATTCCGGAAAACATGTTTACAGTAATGTTTTCCATAGGTCGGCTCCCAGGTTGGATTGCGCAATGGAAAGAAAGTAGAATGGATCCTGATTTTAAAATTCATCGACCTAGACAAATTTATAATGGACCAAATATTAGGAATTATATTCCGGTTTCAGATCGAATTTAATATCAGATATAATCTACTTTTATATATAAATTATCATTAATTCTATGATCGAAAAGGTACTGACAAAAGATCATAGAAATTCCCAATATCATATTATTAAACCGATTGTACTTTTACTAAATAATTTGAATGGTACTACAATTTTTTCGCATAAATTTGATCCTGAATTTTTAGTTGATACACAATTATTTGGTGGCGGGTTAACCGCCATTTTACAATTCTTTAATGAATTATTCAAAACGGAAAATACGGTAGATGTGGTTAAAATTAATGATTATTCATGTATAAAAATTAGAATACAAAACATGAATCTTTTTTATGTATTTATAGGAAATGAAAATCAAGGATATGAGCAATTAGTCTCATTAATTATTAATTTAAATAAAGATAATATTTGGAATTTAATTACACCAGCTACAATAAAATTTCTCCAATTACCTGATAGTTTATCTTCTGTGCTGAGAGAAATTATCGAATTTTCATTTATTTAATATTATGTGTTTATTATTATCTTATAGTTATATTTATATGTATGGTTATTCTAAATTACTAGTGTTCTATGACCAAGTTTATGTCTATTGCACTTCAAATTATTACTGTATTAAACGAGAGGGATGCTCAAACACCTCATCAATTAAAAAAGGCACTTCCATATTTGGATATGAAGGATCTTAAATATGCAATTAGGAGATTACGCGAGAAAGGAATAGTTAAAAAAATTCCAAATTTACTTGATATGAGAAGAGTTTTTTATAGATTGGCAACTTATTCTGAAATAATGGAAGAAAATCCAGAATTGAATGAAGAAGAAACCTTAATTCTAAAAACAATTGTCGATCAAAATTATGGAACTACTTTATATTAGAATTATACAAAACACACCTAAAAGTATTGATAAAAATTATTCACATTATTTCTAAAAGCAGATATTTTCCATAATTGGAGGTTTATTCTCTACTTTTGATCATTCGATTCTATAAAGATTAATATACATATTAAAGTATTTTTGTATAGCTTTTCCCTAACGGAGGTATTATTTTGAACAAAAATAGAGTAACAATAGATTATAAAAGAAATAGTAAGAACACTACTAAACTAATTAATCATTCAAACAACAATAAAAAGAAGAAAATTGAAGAGATGTATCTAGAATTTCAACGAAATCCGATCAATCTAGAAGATGTAAAGAAACCAAGAGGAAGTTTATACATAGTGGTTGATAGATGCAAAGAATGCGCATATTGTTGGGAATATTGTCCAGATAATGTTCTTGAAGTCTCCAATCAATTGAATTCTAAAGGATATCATTACCCAATGATAAAGATAGATAAGGAAGATAACTGTGTACATTGTGGTATGTGCACAGAAATATGTCCAGAATTTGCATTATTTACACTTCCAAAAGAGGTTTTACAGATTGAGAGTTGATACAGGATCACATTTCATGTTAGGAGACCATGCAATTGCAGAAGGAGCATTAGCAGCAGGATGTAATTTTTTTGCAGGTTACCCAATAACACCAGCATCACCAATAGCCGAAAGAATGTCATGGAGAATGAATCATGTCGATGGAGATTATATACAGCTTGAAGATGAAATAGCAAGTATGGCAGCAATTATTGGTGCTTCTTGTGCTGGTGCAAAAGCAATGACTGCAACTTCAGGACCTGGATTATCCCTAATGCTTGAAAACATAGGTTTGGCATATATGATGGAAGTTCCATGTGTTGTAGTAAATGTTATGAGAGGGGGACCTTCAACAGGAATGCCTACATTAACCTCACAAGGAGATGTAATGCAGGCAAAATGGGGTTCTCACGGAGACTATGAAATGATTTCATATTGCCCATCTAATGTACAAGAAATGTTTGATTTTACTGTCAAATCATTTAACCTTGCCGAAAGATATAGAACACCAGTGATATTACTTGCAGATCAAATTCTTGGCTTAATGACCAGCAATTTAACCATCCCTCATGAAGTTAAATTAAATACAGAATACAGAAAATTACCTCCAAAAGATACGATTAACTATAAACCGTACGACAATGCAGAATTAATTCCCCCAATGGCTTTAGCAGGTATGGGATATAAAGTACACATGACAGGACTAACTCATAATGAATTTGGATATCCTGCTGCAACTCCAGACACCCATAGCAAACTTATGTCAAGAATAAGAGATAAATTCATTTTAAATTTAGATGAAATAATAGATCTTGAAAAAATTAATCTAAATGATTGTAATATAGCTTTTATTGCTTATGGTAGCGAATCACA
>JAOUKW010000388.1 GCA_029882335.1 Candidatus Heimdallarchaeota archaeon
CTAATTCATTTTGAGTAGCTGAGGGTAGTGCAATATCTACCTTTTGCTCCCATGGTCTTTTATCCTTGAAGAATTGAACACCAAATTTATCTGCATATTCTGAAATTCTTCCTCTTCTAACATTTTTCAGATCCATGACAAAAGCTAATTTATCTGCATCTACTCCATCAGGATCATATACATATCCTGAAGAATCACTTAATGTCACGACTTTTCCACCCAGTTGATTTACTTTTTCAACTGAGTATTGTGCTACATTTCCTGATCCAGATACTGAAACAGTTTTATTTTTGAAAGAATCATTCTTGGCCTTTAACATTTCTTCAACAAAGTAAACACAACCGTAACCAGTTGCTTCAGGTCTAACCAGTGAACCGCCATACAATGGATTCTTTCCAGTTAGTACACCGGTACCATGTAAATTGGTTAGTTTTCTATATTGTCCATACATAAAACCAATTTCTCGTCCACCTACTCCTATGTCTCCTGCAGGAACATCTGTAAATTGACCAATGTGTCTAGTTAATTCTGTCATAAAACTTTGAGTAAATCTCATTACTTCAGCATTAGATTTTCCTTTTGGATCAAAATCAGAACCTCCTTTACCACCTCCCATGGGTAGTCCTGTTAATGAATTTTTAAAAATTTGTTCAAATCCTAAAAATTTGATAATTCCTAAGTAAACAGATGGGTGAAACCTAAGTCCTCCTTTATAAGGTCCAATTGCAGAATTAAATTGAACTCGAAAACCACGATTTACTTGAACTTTTCCTGAATCGTCAACCCAAGGTACTCTAAATTGAATAACCCTTTCTGGTTCTGCTATTCTTTCAAGAATTGAATTTTCCTCATATTGAGGATTTTCTTTAAGAGCTGGCTCTATCGATTCATAAACTTCTCTAACGGTTTGATGAAATTCAGGTTGATAGGGGTCTCTCTTCATCACTGATTTAATTGCATTTTCAATATATTCACTCATGATTGTCACCAATCTGAAATTCCTTAATTACTTTAACAATTAAAGGAAACTAATTTTTTGTAATGCTATTTATATAATAAGTATAATTATAATGACTTCTACAAAATATTACAATAAAAATAAATTAGATAAAATTAATTCTTTTAGAGATTTTTTATAAATCAAACAAATTTATCCGTAATATTAAATTTAAAAATCTTAAGTTTTCTGGAGATAATCACGAACTTCATCTAATAAATCTGAGATAATTTCTTGAGGTTCTGTTGATAACTTTGAAATCTGATTTTGTCTGGCTAATTCTGGTTGTTGTTGGTATAATCTACCGATTTCTGCTATAGTGGCTCTCAACACAGTTGTCATCTTGTTTAACTTTATCATTTCTCTAATCTCAACTGGAGAAATTACCACAGATAACATGTAATCTCTTACTCCACCTCTCACATCAAGGGGAACTGAGAACACAACATTAATTGAACCATAATCACCAGTTGTGTGGATGAATGGATCATTTGGATTAGCTCCTGCAAAATCCATAATTTTGGGAATCGATTGTAACTTATCTTTTTCAATTCTACCATGTGGTTGTGGTATAATAATAGCCGCTTTGGGTCCGATGATATCGTCAAAATAAGATAAAAGAATATGAATATCAAAATTATCTATGTCTACTAGATCTGGTCTTGGGAATTTCGGTGCTAATCTTGGATCATGATTTATTACAATTCTGTATGGTTCTAATCTTATATTTGGTGATATCTCTACTCCTTCTGGTATCTTTAATTGTGAACCTCGTTGATACAAATATTTAACTCTACTATGTCTTAAAGCATATTTTTGATCATAGTATTCTAATTTTAAATCACCCCACACAGGTAGGTTATATTTTGTGGTTTCAATTAAATATGAGGCGAGTGGATAAAAAGTTTGATATGCTTCAAGTAGATAGCTGTTGACATATTCTTTAGGAAACTCTTTTTGCATTTTATTTGCAATCGAGTGATACAATCTATCTAATTGTAATTTGTACATTTTATATATATCTTGAGAGTGAGCTCCTTTTGCTAGTTTTAGGTTAATTCTTACAGGACTAATTTTATTATCATAACGATCAGGATATTTTTTATTCAATCTCTTTATAGGCATATATACAGAACTTGTAACTAATTTATATACATTTTCTGGAGCATGTTTTATCAACTCATTATAAAAAATAGATTGGATTTGAGCAATCGCTTGAATTTCAGTAGTTGGTCTTATACCAGATGAAAGTTCATAAACTCTTAAAACATATTCTATTTGCTCTGGTACTAAGGGTTTTGGTATAAAATCACGAGCACCATATCTTAATAAATCCATAATGTCTCTCTGATTGGATAATGGAGCAAGAATTATTATTTCTAGGTTTCTATTAATTGATAATAATCCTTTAATTACATCCTCTGTAGTAATACCCTGTAGTGATACATCAAGTAAAATGACATCAGGCTTTGTATCCGCAACATATCGAAATGCATCTTTTGCTGATTCTGCCATTCCAACGATTTCAAAACCAAGATCTGGTAGTAGTTCCATTAGAAGGTTTCGTACAAATACAGAATCATCTATAACAAAGATTTTGTATTTTCCTTCTAAAATCATCATCCTAGAAATCCATCCTCAGCAAAAATATAGATTGAGACAAAAGAATTTTCTTAATCTATTTTCTTATTTACTTCATATTATTTATACTTTGATCTATATATGGATATTATGATGAATACTTAATCATCTATAAAATAATTTTAATGAAACTATATTTTAGAATCAATTTACAAAGGTTAGTTAGTTCTTCTTAATTGTTCCATTCATTTAATTTAAAATTACAAATTTGTTGGATTATATTATGTCATTAATTGCCATTATGCAATTAAATTTTACAGTCGGTAATATTAAAAAAAATACAGAGAAAATAATAAATTCAATACATGAAATAAAAAAACAAGGTGCGGATTTAATTATATTTCCTGAATTAGCCTTAACTGGATATTTTCCACAAGATAATCTTTTATTCTTACCTTTCAAAGAACAAATCACTGAAAGTTTAGATCTAATTAGATGTGCAACAAGTAATTGTTATGTTATACTAGGAACCCCTACATACGAAAGAAGTGAGATACATTCATTAATTTATAACAGTGCGGTAATCTTTCATAATCAAGAGATTGTTTATACAATCCATAAAAATGTATTACCTAACTATAATGTGTTTTTTGAATCTCGATACTTTACTAAGGCTGAACACCCACAGGTAATTAATATATTAAATAAAAAAATAGGAATTCAAATCTGTGAGGATATGTGGAACCCTTGTTATCCAATTACAAAATCACAATGTGAGAATGGAGCTGAACTAATAATAAATATCAGTGCTTCTCCATTTACTAAAGAAAAACCAGAAAAAAGAATGAAGGTCATTAGTGAGCATGTGAAACAAAATAAGGTACCTTTCATCTATGTTAACTTAGTTGGTGGTCAAGACGAACTTGTATTTGATGGTAGGAGTATTGTGATGGATGGTGATGGGAAACTAGTTGTTTCCCTTAAAAATTTCGAAGAATCGGTATATCTTTTTGATATGAATTCAGTAATAAAAGGAACCGCTGAACAAGTCAATTATCAGGTTACATCTGTTGAAGAGGAAATTATTAAAGCTATAACATTAAACATTCGAGATTATATCACAAAAAATGTTCTAGAGTCTAAATTGCTAATTGCCTTAAGTGGTGGTATAGATTCTGCAATAACTGCATATCTTGCTACATTAATTGTACCATCTTCTGATGTCTATTGTATTTATTTACCCACAAAATATTCTTCAGATATATCATATACTTCTGGAAAAGAACTTGCAGAAAATTTAGGAATTAATTTTATAGAAATTAATATCGACGAAATAATTAATGAATTTCAAACTTCATTGAAATCTGATTTATTACCAAACCTATCATTGTCTACTCTCCATCAAATTGCTGATGAA
>JAOUKW010000053.1 GCA_029882335.1 Candidatus Heimdallarchaeota archaeon
CCTCAACTTATTTTGTTCAAATAATTTGAAAAGTCATACACAATTTAGTGTTTAGATATAATATAAGTTATAGTAATTTCAATTTATCACAAATTATATGGTCGATATTTCATTAAAACAGAAATTAGTAACTGAGATGATTGGGACTTTGGCTTTGGTATATGTTGCAGGTTTAACGTCATTACAAGCTGATTCAGATAATTTAGATCTTGTTGGAGTAGCAATTGCAAATACAATGCTTTTATCAATTATTATTTACTTTGGCTATCGATTTTCAGGTGCGCATTATAATCCTGCAGTAACACTTTCGTTGCTTGTAACTAACCGAATTGAACAGAAGGAGGCAATACAATATGTTGGTGCTCAACTTTTAGGAAGTATACTCGGAGGAATTTTATTATTGGCTACTGCGGGTGAATATCTTTTAGCTAGAGCAAGAGGAAAGAGTACTTTGGGGTTTCCCCATGTAATGCAAACATATCCATTCTTACAGGCTATCTTACTTGAAATGGTTATAACTTTTATACTTGTATTTGTTATTTGGGCAGTTGCAGTTGATAAAAAAGCCCCATCACATATTTATGGACTCGCTATTGGAGGTACAGTTGGATTTAACATATTAGCTGCAGGGCCATTAACTGGTGCTGCTATGAATCCAGCTAGAGTTTTTGGACCTGCTTTGCTAACATTTGATTTTTCCAGCCATCTAGTTTATTGGATTGGTCCACTACTAGGTGGAGTCCTTGCAGGTATATTTTATCAACATTTTTACTTGGATGAAATAGAATAAGTTTTGATTATATCACATTTAATCATATTAAATTCGATTTTATGTACGTGAATATACAAAAAATTATTACATTCTGATTTAGAATTATTTTGGATAGTTATGAAAACAATAGGTTTACTTGGTGGAATGAGCTGGGAATCTAGTATTGAATATTATCGAATTATTAACGAAGAAATAAAACACAGACTTGGAGGTACATATTCTGCGAAAATTATTATGAATTCTGTTAATTTTCATGAAATTGAAGTTTTACAACACAATTCTGAGTGGGAACAACTTACCAACTTAATGATTGAGGAAAGTAAGAAATTGGAGTTGGCTGGAGCTGATTTTTTAGTCATTTGTACAAATACGATGCATAAAATGGCAAATGAATTACAAAAAAATTTATCTATTCCATTATTGCATATTGCAGATGCCACTGCAAAATTAGTAAAAGATAAAGATATTCAAGAAATTGGGCTTTTAGGGACTAAATTTACTATGGAAGAAGAATTCTATAAAGGTAGATTGGAAAATATGCACAAATTAAATGTAATATTACCAAATCTTGATGAGAGAAATGAAATCCATCGTATTATATATGATGAATTAGTTTTGGGTACTATAAATTATCAATCCAAAGAAATTTATAAAGATGCAATTTCGAATCTTGAAAAGAATGGTGCTCAAGGAGTAATCCTTGGTTGTACTGAAATTGGATTGTTAATTAAACCATCAGATACCAATCTTCCGACATTTGACACAACGTTCATTCATTCAATTGCAGCAGTAGATATGGCGTTGGAAGGATATGTGTTATGATTTAACCTGAATAATTAATTCAAGAAAATGATATAAAGCAGATGTAGTGATATTTGGTATTACATTAGAATTGTGGGTCAAATTTCCATTACTCGATATATAACATGATTTAATTCCATATGAGTTAGCACCCACTATATCTGCTTCAAAGGAATCACCAACCATCCAAATGTTCTCCTTATTGGTTTTTGATATCGTATTAGCAATTTCAAATATTTGAGTATCTGGTTTAGGAAAACCAGTTCCTTCACTTGTTACCATTCCATCAATAAGATCTCTAATTGCTATTTTATCTACTCGTTTATTTTGAATTAACTCTGCACCATTTGTTACGATGATGACATTAACTTGTAATTGTTTTAATTTTTTTAAATAATTATAGTATTGATCTTCTAATTCTGTATTTTTAATAAAGTTATCAATATAAGTATCATTCAAGGCGAGTGGTTGTCCTGTGAAATTGAATTTATCCATTAATTTTTGAAATCTAATAACCCTTATTTCAGGAATTGTTATTTCTTTTTTCTCAAATTTATTCCAAAGATCGTCATTAACTTCCTTATAGAACTCAATTGCTTCTGCTATTTTATCTGTTGGGACATTATTTTCTTGAAGTAAAATTTCAAGGGATTTATCTTGGGATTGCTTATAATCTACTAAAGTTCCGTCAAAATCCAAAAATAAAGTTTCTAAATTTTTTATTGAGTTTAGGTAATTTTCTTTTTTATCATTTGGGTTAAATGAGATCATAATAAATTATTTTAATTTTGTTTGGTTATTAATATTTTGAAATTCATTGCAAAATAATTCCTATATCCCTTAAATGGTGTATCAATTACAATTATCACAGATTTAGTAATTTATTATTATCTAGATATATCATGGATTGAATATGGTGAAACAATATGTAATTGTTTACTAAGATACATATTTAAAAAATATAATCAAAAATCAGTGAGTTTTGAAGCTAGTAGATCAGCATTTCTTGAAAAACTATTTTCTTGGTGGGAGATAAATAAGAGAGAGCTACCTTGGAGATCAACCAAAAACCCCTATTATATATTGTTATCAGAATTTATGTTAATCCAAACTCAAGTTAAGCGTGTAATTCCAAAATATTCTTTATTTTTAGAGCGTTTTCCTGAAATTAATGATTTAGCAACTGCTACGAATAAAGAATTAATTACTTTATGGGAAGGTCTTGGATATAATAGACGAGTTATTTGGTTACGAGATATTTGCCAAGGGATAATTAATTTGGGTTATTTTCCAAATCAACCCAAGGAATTAAAAGTGTTCAAAGGAATTGGTGATTACATTTCAAGATCAATCCCTATATTTGCTTTCAATTCCGATTATGCAACTGTTGACACAAATATCAGACGAATTCTTATTTATGAAGGTTTTGTTAATACAGATGCAGGCAAAAAGGAAATACAAACAGTAGCAGAACGAATATTACCGCTTGGAAATTCTCGAAATTACCATAATGCTTTAATGGATTATGGATCGTTAGTTTTGACTGCACGAACTACTGGTATATCATCTTTAACCAAACAAAATCAATTTCTAGGTTCTATAAGAGAATTAAGAGGTAATTTACTCAAATTGATTAGTGCTCAAACTAAAATTTCTCTTAGTAATATAAAAAAAATATTTCCAGATACTACTCATGATATTGAACAAGTCTTGAATAAAATGATTGAAGAGAAATTAATTAGCCGAAACAATATGGATTATTTTGTATAGTTTTAATTCATTTAAAGTAGTATTCTATCTTTAATTGATGATAAAGAAATGACAATGAAAAAATATTCTATAAATATAAATAAATATGTTCTATCCATTATATATACTAACTTGGATATTGAAGAAAAAGAATTTAATAAAACACTAACTCGAGAAGAATGTCTATTTATTCGCTCAAGGGTAAAAGTTATTGATGATTGTGTCATATATTTTAAGCAAATAAGAAATCCTAATTTACAAACATTCAAAGAATTTTATCAGGAGGTGTTAATTCATTCCAAGAATTTTCACTATCTTTTTTTGATTATAGATGCTAATATAATGAATAAAAGACCTTCACCAAAAGAAAGATTAGTGTCTCAAATTTTATTCAATGAAATCCCCAATTTACATTCAATCCATATTATTACAACCTCTCGTTTTACTAGATCATTATTGAAATTCATCTTCAATCGTAGAATTATAGTACCAGTGAATGTTTATGAAAATCTTGAAGATGTAATTATAAATTTAAATAAATTAAAAGAGGAAAATGGTTGCTAATTATGAATAAATATTAAATTAAATTGTATGATGTCTATATATGGGTAGTGAAAAATAAGTAAATTCTCAATAAACAATTTAATGTGATTTAAATGATAATTTCGTATAATCAATTTAATATTATTGTAGGAAATAAAATAAATTTGTAACAAGCATAGTTGAAACTTATTTAAACTACAATGTAATACAAAACTTATGATTGATACTTGTCAAAGGATACTTGATGAAGTTGATCGATCTTTTGTAGAATTTGCAGACATGCGAATTTATACATCTGATGAATTACAAATTTCAGTACGAAAAGGAACTACTGAAAATATAAGTTCAGATAAGATTGAAGGCATTGGTATTAGGGCACTAGTTAAAGGTGCTTGGGGTTTTGCATCCGTTGCTAGTTTAGAAGCAGACGCAATTAGGCAAACCTTGGGTTCTGCAATAAAAATGGCAAAAGGTTTATCTAATTCTATCAAACGTCCAGCATCAATAAATAAAGAAATAGTGTTTGACGGTAGAAATGAGATTAAACATGATTTAAATCCAAGAGATATTAGTTTGGAAGAGAAATTAGAATTAACACAAAAAGTAGATAGAACTCTTAGCGATTATGATTCTCAAAAAATAATTAATTCAATTGCTAGATATTCAGAAAGACTGCAAAGAGAGCAAATAATTAATACTAATGGCACACATGTTGTTAGTGATTATGGTATTTACAGATTATCTGCTATGGGAACCTCGAGAAGTGGAGATATAATTCAAAATGTATCTAAAAGTAAAGCATCCAGTGCTGGTATAAAGTCACTATTTGATTGGAATATTGATGAAGAAATGACAAACCTTGGTAAAAGAGCTGTAGAATTATTGGATGCAGTTTCTGCTCCTTCTGGTAAGATGAATGTGTTATTAGAGCCATCACTAGTGGGTGTATACATTCATGAGGCATTTGGACATGGTTCAGAGGGTGATGCAATATTAGCAAATAAATCAGTATTAACTAATCAATTAGGTGAAACTTTAGCAATACCAGAGGTTAGTGTAATCGATGATCCTACGCTCTATGGATTAAGAGGATCTTTTGCATATGACAGTGAAGGTACACCTTCTCAACAAAGAGATATAGTCAAAAATGGTAAATTAGTAGGTTATCTAAATGATTTAACATCTTCAACAATGTTGGAAGGTGGAAATACTCTGAATGGTGCTGGAAGAGCTACTGATTTTAGGCATATGGCTATGCCTAGGATGGGAAATACCTATATCGACAATGGATCTAAATCATTAGAAGAACTTGCTCAAGAAATTGGAAATGGTGTATATCTTAAATATTCATATGGAGGATATGTAAATCCAAGTACAGGTGAGTTTTATTTCAGTTCTCAAAGTGGATATTTAATTGAGAATGGTGAAATTACAAAACCAATAAGAAATTCAGGTATGTCTGGATTTACACTTGATGTTTTGAAAAATACAATAGGTGTGGGAAATGACCTTGATTTAGATGCTTTTGCTGGTGTTTGTGGTAAAGGGAATCTAACAGGATATCAACCGATGGCTGTTTCCGCAGGTGGTCCACATATAGCTGCTAAAGATATAATTGTTGGAGGAAAATAAATCGTGAATGAAATTCATCAAGAATATCAGAGTAGTTTTTCAGAGTTAGAAACATATGCAAAACGAGCAATAAAATATGCTGCGGAATTAGGTGCTACTCAGGCTGAAGTAAGAATTATTAATGGATTTAGAAGAAGTTTAGATATTAAGAACAATTCTATTAATGGAATGCAACAACAAGCAAACTCATATATTTTAGCTAGAGTTTTTGTGGGAAAACAACAAGGTAAAGCAGAAGGCACAATGTTAACCGCAAATTCAATTGATGATATTGTTAAATCTGCAGTTAATTTGTCTAAATTTTCACCTGCTGATGAAAAATTTAAATCTCTTGCTAGTCCATTAGATAGGGAAGTTCATTCAGTAAAAAACCTATTTGACCAAAATATTGCTAATCTTGATCCTGAAATTATGGTCGAATTTGGTAAGGAAATTGTTTCAGGTGCACAGGAAGTTCATGAGTTGGTAAATACAAATGCAGGTATTACTCTGAATGTTAATGATGATTTAATTCATAATTCAGAGGGTATTTTTGTTACCAAACAATCATCTAGCCTTTCTGCATATTCATATGTGACAATTCCTCTAGAGCCAACAAATGTTGGTTTAGGTAGTGAATTCAATAATACAAGACATGATGCTAAATCTATGAATTGTCATCAAATCGGTATGGAAGGAGCAAATAAGGCAAAATCTTCATTAAATGCAAAAACCATATCATCAGGTACACTTCCAGTATTATTTGATTTTCGTGGTGCATATAATTCCCTTCAGTCATTAATCGATGTAGGTGTATCTGCGTATAATGTGATGTTAAAAACTTCATATTTTTCAGATAAGTTAGGGGAATCAATTAGTGTCAATAATCTCACGGCATGGGATGACCCTTTGGTTGATGGTGGATCTTCATCTAGAATGTATGATTCAGAAGGTATTCCTACTCAAAAGATAAATATTGTAGAAAACGGAATATTGAAAGCATTTGTCACTGATTCCTATACATCTGCAGTCATGGATATTGACAACACTGGTTCTGCGAATTTCTATTCCGGAATTAAGTCATATCGACCGAATATTTGTCAATTACAAGTTAATCACGGTGATATCTCAAAAGATGAAATGTTATCAGATATGAAGGAAGGTTTATTTGTAGAATCTGGTGTTTCAACTTCCGGTGGAGGATCACCAAATATTTCATCAAAAGTAAATCGAGGATTTTATGTAAAGGATGGTGAAATTCAATATCCGGTAAAAAATACAATGTTAGGTAGTAATGTATATGAATTTCTTAAAAACATTGTTGGAATTTCAAAGGAACTTAAATTTGAATTTGGACATCAAACACCATCTATTTTAGTTAATGAATTATCTATTGCAAGTGCTGGTGATTCCAAAGCTCCTGTTCAGTCTATGGGTCCTTAATTTCATACTTCAAATGCCCTGAATTTATTGTTAAATACGATGTTATCAAATTTATCAATTAACTTACATAAATAGATATATGATAAAACGAAAGTTAACAAATCTGAGAAAAAATTTGAATTTAAGAATAGTTGGTTTCTTCAACCAATGAATTAATCTATAGTTGTTTAATCAAATTTTTTCTAATTTTGTAAAAATACTCGAATAGGACACAAAATTATTTGTTAATCTTTAATTGTAGATAAGTAGAAAAGTAGAAAATATTAAATATTTTCATTATAATATAATATTTATGACATCCACTATTAAAATGAAAGATGATGATAAGGTTAGACTGGATGAATTAAGGGCAAAATTATTACTTCAAGGAATTAATTTGAAACAAGAAGAATTATTAACAAGGTTATTAGATCTTGGTGAAAATTTCTTACTAGATATCAATGAGTTACCTATGAAGAAATTATCAGAATATGAGAAAACTGAGATTCGTTCTCGAGGATATAAGATGGGATTGACATCTGAAGAATCAATAGATAAAGAGATTTATGGGTGATATTCAGTGGCAATTTTGTTGGATACTGGATATTTGTTCTCATTGTATAATGTAGAAGATAAGCAACATAGAGTCGTACAGATTTCTTATGATCAATTATTAAATGGTGAATATGGTATTCCGATAATATTAGATTATGTCTTTGATGAATTAGTTACTTTGATTCAATATCGGACAAATAGGAATGATATTGCCACAGAAGTCGGAAATATAATTTTGTCTGATTGTGATAAATTTATTCAATTTGCAAGAGTAGATAAGTCAATTTTCTCAAAATCTTGGGAAATATTTCAAAACCAATCTGGTCATAGACATCTTTCATTTACAGATTGTGTTTTAATTAAATTTGCAGATATAAATCGAATTGCAAGGATTGCTACTTTAGATCAACAATTTAAATCATGGGTTGAGATAGTTCCACATTGATTTAATGTCAAGTTTGATTTTTACTGATTTAATTTCTAAATATAATGAATGATAAATGTTTGTTGTATTGAAAACTAATTTGCAATGTATCTAAGTGCTTTTTACATAGAGTATCAGATTATTGTTCTACTCACAAGAAATAATTAAATAAAAGATGGTTTACACCTTTCTTATTCCCTATTCAATACACCTATCATCTGACGTTTCACCAAATATTTCATCAAAAGTAAATCGAGGATTTTATGTAAAGGATGGTGAAATTCAATATCCAGCAAAAAATACAATGTTAGGTAGTAATGTATATGAATTTCTTAAAATCATTGTTGGAATTTCAAAGGAACTTAAATTTGAATTTGGACATCAAAAACCATCTATTTTAGTTAATGAATTATCTATTGCAAGTGTTAGTGATTCCAAAGCTCTTGTTCTGTCTATGGATCCTTAATTTCATAATCAATAAATTATGGCTTATTAATCTTATTATTATTCTTTCAGCTTTGTCTCTACATGTAGCTTAAAATATAGAAAATCTTAAAATTACATATGGAAGAAGCTCAAACTGATGTAAAAAGAGAATATAAGGATAATATTATAACTTCACAACACACAGTCAATATACAGGGTAAGGAATATTCCTACACGGCAACAGTAGGAACAATTGTTTTGAAAAAAGAAGAATCAGAAAAATCTCCTCAATCAAAAGGAGAATTCTTTTTTATGGCTTATACGTTAAATGATGTTGAAGATTATGGTAAACGGCCAATAACGATATCGTTTAACGGAGGTCCTGGTTCATCTAGTGTTTGGTTACATTTAGGTGTTCTTGGGCCTAGACGCGTAGTATCTGAAACTACTACTGAAGAAGGTGTTCAGTTAATATCACCTCCTTATTCACTCATTAACAATGATTATTCTATACTTGATAAAACGGATTTATGTTTTATCGACCCTATTAGCACTGGATTTTCTAGACCTGTAGAAGGGGAGAAAGAAAATCAATTCCATGGATACGATGAAGATATTCAATGGGTTGCTGAATTCATTAGAATGTATATTACAAGATATAATCGATGGTTATCTCCAAAATTCTTGATCGGTGAATCTTACGGTACAACACGTGCGGGTGGATTATCGGGATATTTACAAGAAAGACTTGGTATATATCTAAATGGAATCATGCTCGTCTCCAGTATCCTTGATTTCCAAACTACAAACTTCAATGTCAGCAATGATATGCCATATATTTGCTTCTTTCCATCGTTTGTAGCTACAGCTTGGTATCATAAAATGATATCTTCTGACTTGCAGAATGATTTACAATCAACTCTTAGAAAAGCAGAAAGTTTTGCATTAAATGAATACTCTGTTGCGCTATTAAAGGGAGACAGATTAACTGATGAGGATAAGAATAAAATTGCAGTGACAATAAATGAGTTTACAGGACTTCCGGTGGAGTTAATTTTACAAAATCACCTGCGAATTCCAGCTCATACTTTTTTCCGCGAATTTTTACGATCTGATGGTAAATCTATTGGTAGATTAGATAGTAGATATACATTATTACAACGAAATCAAGAAGGATTTGCATTCTTTTCAGATCCAAGTTATATTGCTATACAAGGTCCATATACTGCTACTTTTAATGATTATGTAAGGAGAGAATTAAAATACGAAACTGATCTACCTTATGAAATTCTGATAAGTCTAAGCAGTAAATGGAATTATTCCAAATTTCAGAATAATTACGTTAATTCTGCAGAGACACTTGCAGATGCAATGACAAAGAATCCATATTTAAAAGTCATAATATGTAATGGTTACTATGATCTTGCAACCCCATATTTTGGTACTGAATTCTCAATTAATCATATGAAATTAGATAGAAACATAATGCAAAATATTACTATGAAATACTATGAAGCTGGCCATATGATGTATATTCATCAAGAATCGCTGGAAAAACAGAGAAAGGATTTAGTTGATTTTTTAGACAATTGTTGATCTGAAATAAAAGCTCCTACAATACGAAAATTTTCCACCATGTATGAAAATTTCTTACCCCTTTTTTATTTTATTAGTTCAAATCTTATCAAATTCTATATCTTAATGTGATATGCAGATTTTTAATATACATTAGATAGATAAATGATTTCTAACATTAAACAATTAATTCGATCAATCGAAATTCTAGTTAAACATAATTCTTGGAGATTGTTTACCATAAATATCAAATTATGAAAAACTTACGATATTGTCTTGATTATTATGCTATACCTTAATTTCTGCAGTATACTATTAGATATTAATGATTTCAAATCCAGAAAATACTATGCCCGGTAAATTGCTGGCTATAGGTGGAGGAATGGAACTAAATACGAGTAATCCGATTCTTACCAAATTCATCGAGTTATGTGGTGGTAGATCAGCTCGTATTATTATCTTACCTACTGCATCAGACTATGGTATTGATATTGGAGTTCTTTACAAAGAGATATTTTCTGAATTATGTGATAATGTGGAATACTTCCTTATTGACAAGAGGAGGGATGCACTAGATGAAAAATGCCTAGTTGCCTTGGAACAGGCGACAGGTGTGTTTTTCACTGGTGGTGATCAATTACGAATAACCTCACTTCTTGGTGGATCAAAATTTATGCGTATTTTGAGGTCCAAACTTCAGCAGGGGACAAATATTGCAGGAACCTCCGCTGGTGCCTCTGCAATGTCAAGCACAATGATTGCATGGGGACGCTCTGATGAGATGTTTAAGGGTAGTCTACAAATATCTCCGGGTTTGGGATTGATTCACCAAATAGTTATTGATAGCCATTTTGTAAAACGAGGTAGAATATCACGATTGTTACATCTAGTGGCCCAGCATCCTGGTGTTCTCGGTATTGGCTTGGCTGAGGATACAGGTATTCTTTTAGATAGTGACGAAACAAGCTCAACCTTTGAGGTTATTGGTAAAAGGCAAATTGTTGTCGTAGATGGTAAAAATATTGCACATTCAAATATTGCACATCTACCCGAGAATTCACCTTATACTGTTACTGGTGTTGGAATCGATGTGTTAGGTCCTGGTTATTCCTACAATTATGTGACACACGAGATTATATACCCCAGTGAGGTTAATTCATCGAAATTAGTCGATTTGAATGATGAAGTATCTGAATTTCCATATAAGACAAGAGTTCCTACTCATGATTATTAAGGTGGAATTTTTTCATTTTAATTTAATCAGCAGGCTCATCTAAGACGGGATCATCTAGATATTTTCTGAAAGTGTAGGTTTTTGATTCTTCGCCCTTTTTGGTTGCAATAAGTTTGATGATTGAATCAGTTACCTTGGCAAGATTCACCAACAGAAATTCTCGTACTTTCTCATTATCATCTGTTTGTAACAAAACAATATCATTCAATTCCAACCAATCATACATCGACGCCACGGCATCTAATTCTGTCTGCTTATCATAAAATGTCATAATTTGGTTTTCATCTACTCCATTCTCAAGTAAAGATTTCATCAAAATCAATGCGACCTCACCGGGATTTCGACCACGTAAATTCCAGTCCTCTTTGATGAAATATCTGTCATATTTTCCAGCAACTATTTTTGCACTTTTGATTATGGTTGAGTCCGGTCGATCCCCTGGTAAACCGAAAACAAGTGCTCTTCTCCCCTGATTACCCTGATCACTATAAAATCCATTGACTAATTGACATTGAGCATCCAAAGCCTTAGGATTATGGCCATAATCCATTATTACTCGTGCACCTTTAAGATATTCAATATTCAGTCTACCCGGTGTGATTTTGTAATTCATGGTAAATGTACTTAATCCAAGTCTGATATTTGCGATTGAAACATATGGTATTACTGCTGCTATTGTGAACAACGCGTTCTGCACATTGAATATTGCATGCCCTCCGAATGCTGCAGGAATATCTGTAATATGAATGATTGGGGTCTGTGATTGATCCTGAATCAATTGTATCATGCCATTAGGTGTCAAGGTGATTGCAGTATTTCCTCCATCTACATGTTTGGTCAGGATCGGATTCTGATAATCTAATGATACAAGAACCACGTTTCCAGAAATCCGGCTTTTTTGTGCCATCACTCTTTTATCATCCGCATTTAAAATTCCATGACCATTGTCTTTTACTTGGTCAAGTATTACTCCTTTGATTTCAGCCATCTCATCGAGTGTTTCCACACCACGTAGGCCTAGGTGATCATCTGATATATTTAGTACTACTGCCACATCACAATAATCCCATCCCAGACCCTGTCTCAATATGCCCCCACGGGCTGTTTCCAAGACAGCTATATCAACTGTAGGATCACTTAGTACTACTTTTGCAGACCATGGACCTGTACAATCTCCCGAATACTCAAGAATTCCATCAATATAGATTCCATCTGTAGTAGTCAATCCAACATTCTTTCCAGTGAGTTTTAATATGTGTGTGATCCACCTTGCAACAGTTGTTTTTCCATTTGTTCCAGTAATGGCCACAATTGGTATTCTTCCTGTTGAATTTTTTGGAAAGAGCATATCAATAACAGGTTTGGCAACATTTCTCGGGCGTCCATCTGTGGGTTCTAGATGCATTCTGAATCCAGGAGCCGCATTTACTTCTATTATTACTCCTCCTTTATTTGCTATTGGTATACTGATATCCTTGGCAATAATATCTACTCCAGCAATATCAAGTCCTATTGTTTTAATGGCTCGTTCTGCTAGCTGAATATTTTCAAAATGAATTATGTCTGTAACATCCTTGGAAGTTCCACCTGTTGATAAATTTGCTGTAGATTTGAGTTGAACAAATCTACCCAGATCTGGAATATCCTGTAATGTCAGCTTTTGATCCTCTATTAATTTTTCTGTACTTTCATCAATATAGATTTTGGTGAGCATTTTTTCATGACCTATTCCTCGTCTTGGATCTTGATTCTGCAAGTTAATCAATTCTTGAAGTGTAAGTAATCCATCTCCAATTACATGTGCAGGAATTCGCATCGCGGCTGCTTTGAACTCACCATTGATAATTAGAACCCTATAATCATTTCCCTCAATAAAACGTTCAATAATTACATCATTGGTATAGTTTTGGGCATAATTAAAGCCACGTTCCAAATCTTCCTTGTTTCTTATATTTATTGATACACCTCTTCCATGACTCATATCAAGTGGTTTCGTGACCAATGGGTAATCAATGTTAGAAACTATCTGCATTGCCTGATCTAGTGATCTAGCAATTCCTCCCATTGGTACTGGGATGCCAACATTATAAAGGAGTTGAAGGGTTAATTCTTTATCTTGTGCAATCTCTGTTGATATGAAGGATGAATTACTGGTGGTTGATGCCCAGATCCTTTTCTGATTCTTACCCCATCCTAATTGTACTAGGCTTGAAGATTTTTTTAAACTGATTGATGGTATTCCTCTTCTAGTTGCCTCTTCCACTATCGATCCTGTTGTGGGTCCATAAGCATATTTTTCTGAGATTTTAATAACCTCAATCAATTCATCCTTATAATTGAAATCAGCATAGAAATCATTATCTAAAATGTGATTAATCAGTCTCATGGAAAGTTTTGATGCTGCTTTTGAAGTCTCTTCATTCTTGATCTCAATATATACACGATAAACACTTTCTATTCCTGTACGACCAATTTTTCCCTGTATCTGTCTAGTTTTACCATAGGTGATATCCATGCCAGCTAAAGATTGGATTTCAATGGCAACGTGCTCAAACACATGTCCCAGCCAGGTACCTTTATCCTCTGTCAGCCTTTTCACAAATCCACCTGTCTCACCATAGGAGCATGTATGTTCATGTAATGTAGGGATTAATTGCAGCAAATGATCATTAAATCCGATAATTACATTGCTTGGTTCCTTTTCAAGATCACCCAAATCAACAATTATAACCAATCCTTGTCGATATCCATATCTGTTTGGTCCCTGATAGAATATTTCATCTATTATTTGCAATGATCTAGGTGGATACGAAGTCATTGATAGTATATTCATTTTTAAATAAATGAATATTGTGATAATATATACTAAATATAAAGTATTATTCAAAATATAAATCAACTATTTTATTGTTTAATGAAATCATAATACATTTAAGAAATATTCAAAATGAAGTGTACACGAAGACCAGTTTAAATTATTTCCACGAATCGAGACCAAATGGATCCAAAATCATTGGATATATATCTATAATAAAATTTTGAGAAAGAAATTTTCACATCATCAAATCTAAATGAATTAAATTTAAGTTTAAAGCGATCTCTTCTGTTATCAAATTTTACCTTGTTGTATTAAATTAAAATAGTATTTACAAATGACTCCTGATAAACCGATTTAATTTTATCTTGTATAATCATTAATTTCCGCAAATATCTATGTGATTATTATAGATTATGGGATAAATTCACAATTATTTTTTTTAGATTACATAAAAAGTAGATTTGAAGGAAATTAAACATTAATATTATGGCTGGTTTGTCAACCAAAATTCTGGATTAGGTAATATTTCAAATATTCTGGGATCTTTTTCTAAAGCTCTATGGATTTCCAGTGCCTGTACAGCAAGACGGATAATTCTAGTACGTCCATGTCTTCCTTTTGATACAACATTGGCACGTATCATACCAAGTACATCTAATTCATTAATTAGATCGCCAACTCTCCTTTGAGTTAAATCATCTAGTACTAATTGCTTACATAAATCGTAATATAATTTATACACATCACCAGTTGTTGGTAAATCATGCTTTGGACTTGATCTCTCATGATCTAATAATGCGATTGCTAATAACACTACTTTTGCATGAATTGGCAATGTAATTAGTACTTCTTTTACAGTATCTGTTTCTATTACAGTACTTGCTTTTTTAACATGATCTGCAGTTACTTTTTGTTCTTGATTTGTTTCGGCAACTTCTCCTGCAACTCGCAATAAATCAAGTGCTCGACGTGCATCTCCGTGTTCAGATGCAGCGATACCACTTGCTCTTTCAATTGCACTACTGGTAACAACATCATCATAAAATCCAATTCTAGATCTTTCTTCTAATATGTCTCTTAATTGGGTTGCTGTATATGGAGAAAATACTATTTCTTGCTCTGTTAAAGTACTTCTAATTCTAGCATCTATCTGCTCTTTAAATGACACATTATTTGTAATGCCTATTATACTGACCTTAGAATTGAGTAGATCTGTATTTATCCGAGTTAAACCGTATAGTGATTTTGAGGCCTTTTTCAATAGAAGATCGACTTCATCTAAAATAATGGTAAGATGTAGATCTAATTCTTCTAATTTTTCAGAAAATTTATTGAAAATTTCATCCGTAGATAGACCTGTTGTTGCTATTTCAGTATCAACAGCAACAGTATCACATAAGGTTGCATAAACTCTATATGGAGTATCTATCATTTGACAGTTAATGAAACTATATTCAAATTTAATCCCTGCATCAGCCGCCTTTTCATGTAGGTGTTTAATAACGTATTTTGTAACAACAGTTTTTCCTGAACCTGGTTTTCCATATAGGAATGCATTTGACGGAATATCTCCTGCCATAATAGGTCCCAATATATTTGCTAACTGTTGTATTTCTC
>JAOUKW010000054.1 GCA_029882335.1 Candidatus Heimdallarchaeota archaeon
CATTTAATTGGCCATAGTTTGATTGAAAATATTGACTTGATGAATACTTAGATACATCAGTGATCTCTTGATTGATCAAATCTTCTGAAATTGAACGAAATTCAAAATTTCTACCAAAGGATTGACTAATATTGAAAGATGATACTATAACAATAATGGATAATAAAACAATTAAAGTAAATTTTTTTTTTTCTTTAACAACTTCTTTGGACTAATTATTCCTTGATTGAAGGGAATCACATAATTAAATTTTTGTCTATGAATATCATCAAAATAATCCATATAAGAAATATAGAATTAACTTTTAAAACAACTTATCTACTGGGTTTTTCTTTCTTTCCAATTACCATTTGACGTAGAGCTCCACCATTTACTTTAACTACACGCCACTTAATTCCAGGAATATCTCCCTTTGCTCCTTTTTGTGCTCCACCAATTCCCTCGACATGTACTTCATCATGTACATCGATATAGAGTAGACCACCATCATGTGGTACATATGCACCGATTTGTTTACCATTTTTCACTAGTTGTACTCTAACACATTTTCTAAGTGCGGAATTAGGTTGCTTACTACCAACACCATACTTATCAAGTACAATACCTTTGGCCATTGGTGCACCTTCTAAGGGATCGGACTTCTTATCTAACATGAGTTTTCTTCTTTTATAGTTTATATCTTTCCATCTAAAATGCTGTCTCTTTCTTTTTAGCGTTCTAGCAGCATATTCACCGTTTGGAGATTTTGTTCTTCCCATGGTACGCCTCTTTATTTTCTACTCTCTTCAAACTTTTTTAATATTTAGATGAAGATCAGAGAAAAATTTATCGATCACATTATTTATGGTTCTTTTCTGTATCAATTATTTTTTTGTTCGTGGTTAAGTCCAATTTAATATTGATTTATCATTTATTTAGCTGAAAGTTTTAATAATAAGTATGCAATAAGTATATTAGCGAACTATGAGTGAAGACCAAAAGGCTGCATCAGTAACAAAGGCAATCAAGATGATTGTAGCCAATTTAGAAAAAACTAAAGAGAAAGTGAAAGATAGATTTAATGATGTCGACGAAAGAATTGAGCAATTAGAAAATTCAGTTACCAATATACAAGATAGAATTAGACAAATCGGTTCTACCACTCCATCCAATGATACTTCACATTTGGAAGAAAAATTCAAAGAATTAAGTAGTAAAGTTGAGAATTTAACAAATGAACTTATGGAGACTAAAAAACAACTAGATGAATTACAAAATCAACCTGCAACCACAGAGCCAACTTCAAAAGAATATGAGCAGTCACCTCCTATTCCAATTCCATCAAACAATACTTTACCAAAACCAACCACCTCAATGCCAATACCAACTGCAAAAATTATGCCTAAGGTAGCTTCAACACCAGAGAAAACAACAAAACAAGAGGGAGGAATTCCAATTCCAAAACCTACACCCTCAGTTCAACCACCAGCACCTACATCATATGAACCTACCAATCAAGAAGAAAAGAAAAAAGAGATTCCTAAAAAAGTAGAAAAAGAACCATCAATAACCCCACCTCTTCCTACAAAAGAAGCAAAGAAATTTTCTCCACCTAGCGATGGAGATGAAGATAAAAATGAATTATTAGAAGCATTACGTCAACTTGAAGGTATATAAAAATATTTCATAAAAAAGAAAATGTTCTAAAAAAAGAATGCTGAAATATAACAATAAGGGTGTTAATTATATGAATTAGACTGTTCAAATGTTTGTAATTCTTTGTCATATTTACCGTCAGAAATTAATCTTTGGATTTCTCTTGGATCTTTATTTTCAACAGTTATACCCATACAAACCATAGTTCCAAGTACTTCTTTACATGCACCACCTAAAGTTGCTGCAAGTAAATCAGTTCTTTTAGCAAAAGCAACCTTGATTAACTGATCTATTTTCATATTTGCAATAGGAGCACCACTATTTGATGTCCCTGAACCTTTTGGTATTCCAATTTCATTAAGTACTAAAGCAGAAGTTGGGGGTAATCCAACTACAATCTCATATTTACGTGTATTTACATTTACTATGACATTAACTGGAACTTTCATTCCTTTAAATGCTAAAGTGGCCTCATTTATGTCAGCTACTACCTTGCCAAGATTTAATCCAAGAGGGCCTAGCGCAGGTGCGATTGATCCGGATGGCTTGGCTTCACCTGCATCAATTAACAGACTGACAGTTTCTGTATTGTCACTCATCTTAATTACCTATAATTTATTTGTATAAGATATTGATTTTTAAACTATCGTTGTAAAACAGGGTGACGATTAACTAAATAATGATTATCTAGTCTAGCAGACATATGTTTACATTTTTATCAAACAAATTAACAATAAAACATAAGTAATAATAAAAACTAATTATGATACATAGAGAATATGCCTTTTGGTTTACAGATTGATTGTCGTAATCTAAAAAAAATAAATGTTGTTGATGTTAACAATCATGTGGTAGGAAACATAATTGATTTTGTAGTTGATAAAAAATTTACACTAACAAAACTCATTCTTGGAGGATCATTTGTCGAAGAATTACTTGAAAGAATAGGCATCAAAACAGATGATGATCCTGTAGTAGCATTGGATCAAACTGAATTTACCTTTAATGAAGAAAAGAAATTATTTAGCATCAATTTAAAAGGAGAGGATCTGCCAAATAAATTGCAAAAAGATGTAATTTCTAAAGATGAATATGTTTTCTCTAAACTGAGGAAAAAACTCGTAATTTGCAGTGAAGGAACACCCCTAGGAAAGGTAGTTGATGCATTAATCTATAAAGGAAGAAATATCGATCTAGTACTTGGAGATAATCCCGTAGTTGAATTTCTAGAAAATATAGGTATAATCGGTGATTATGACCTTTTACTCCAAACTGAATCAATAGTTAAGATTGATTCTGATGTAATTAAGATAAATAAAACCAAAGAAGATTTAACAGTTCTACTGAAAAACCAAGAGTTGGAAAAAATAGAAATTAAAAACTATACAAATGTTTCTAAGAAAAATACAAATGCAGAGGTTGTAAGATATCAATTTAAAGATTTAGGTTTAAAGTGAAATTTTACTAATCATTTTTATTTTTTCATTTCTTCCATTAATTTTTTTCTCAATCCCGCTATTGATGTTGATTTTACCTTAGATGGTTCTACTTTCTTAACTTTTACCTGATTATCACTTACATTCTGTGTTTGGGTTTCTGATTTTGCCAGTCTTTCTTTATAATATTCCAAATATTCATTATATTGTTCCTCAGATATCTCTCCATTACTAAATTTTTCATATTGAGAATTTACCCACTCATATAATTCAGTTATGTTCAAATTTGAAAGGTCAGTCATATATTAATATGAGAGATTTGTTATTAATGAATATTTGTATTAGCTAAAATAAGATATGATTTAATTTTATGTGTTACTTGTATTTCATAATTCATAATAAAACCTTAATTAGCTGTATTATAATCATTATTTAATGACCGCTCATGATCTTGCTGAATATGCAGTCACACATTTTCCAGAGGGAATTACACTGGGTGAATTTAAATTTCTAAAGTCCAAAAGTAATTTTCTATTCACTCGTAATGATAATGTTAATAGACTTAGTACTACAATCAATTCAGGATTTGGAATACGATTTTTAATAAATGGTGCTTGGGGATTTGCTGCGTCTCATCAATTAGATAAAGCAAACATAGATGTTTGCATTAAACAGGCATCTAAATTAGCCCAAGCTGCATCAAAACGAAATCCAAATGTTACAATTACAGAAGAACCAGTTGTTGAAGAAAAAATAACAACAAAGTTTGAAATAGATCCATTTGAAGTTTCCAATGAAGAAAAAATTGAATATTTTATTAGTGCTTCTAAGGTTGCAAGAGAATATAACGAAATAAAATATGCGAATGGTTTATATTTTGCACAAAAGGATAATCTGGTGTTTTACAATTCAGAAGGCACAAAAATAGATCAGACCTTGGTTTGGAATGGAGGATATCTAAATTTAATTGCAAGAGGAAATGGTGATACACAGACAAGAAAATTTTCTGATGATCAATTTAAAACTCAAGGATGGGAGCTCATGAAGAAGCTAGATCTAACTGCAAATATTGATCCTGTTGCAAAACAACTGGTACAACTCCTAGAAGCACCAACTTTAAAGGAACAGAAATCCACAATAATTCTCAATCCGTCACAAGTAGGAATACAACTACATGAGTCAATGGGCCATCCCTCTGAACTTGATCGAGCACTGGGATATGAAGCAGCTTATGCAGGTACTAGCTTTTTAAAAACAGAATTACTAAATAATGATTTCAACTATGGGAATGAATTAGTATCCATCAATGCAGATGCAACCATTGCCAATGGATTGGGTACTTTCCCTTATGATCACGAAGGAGTAGCAGGAAAGAATACACCTCTTGTTAAGGAAGGTAAGTTTGTAGGTTATCTCAGTAGTCGTGAAACAGCAAGTTTATTGGGTCTTGAAAATAGTGGAGGTAGTATGAGATCTATCAGCTATGAGCATATTCCACTTATCAGGATGACTAATATCATGTTACAACCGGGCGATTTTACATTTGATGAAATGATACAGGATACACGCGATGGTTATTATTTTGAGACCAATAGATCATGGAGCATAGACGATATTAGATTAAATTTTCAATTTGGTTGTGAAGTTGGTTATAAAATTGAAAACGGAGAAATCACTGGTTTGGTAAAGAATCCCACATACACAGGTATTACACCTGAATTTTGGGGAAGTGTGTCTGCAGTTGGAAACGCTGAATTATCAGAGGTACTAGGAACACCATTTTGTGGTAAAGGAGAACCAGGTCAATCAATGTTTACCGGTCATGGAGGACCTCCTGCAAAATTTGAAAATATTAGAATAGGAATAATCAATTAGGTGAGAGAGTATATGAAAGAAGATATAGTAAAATTAGTTAGAGATACTGCAAAGGAAACTTCTAATCTATTATCCAAGTATAAAGAACTAGATGGTTATCAAGTTCTCGCATATTTCAGAGACCATTCATTGACACGATTTGCAAATAATGTAATTCATCAACAAGTAACATCAGATATGTTGAGAATTCAAATTAAAGGTTTCAAAGGTAAAAAGTTGAATTCCATCACAAGTACAGCAAATGACAATCAAATAACACAAGTGGTTAAGGAATTTGTAGAAAATATTCAACAAAGTCCTGAAATTCCATATTTACAGGGATTTGCAGAAAAACAAAATTATGATGAAATTCAAGCAACTGGAACAATTCTAGATGCTGAGAGTAGAGGTGAGATAATTGAACGAGCATATGCTCAAGCTATGAATATGGACAAGACTGTAAAATTATTTGGAAAAGTAGAGGTATTGGATTTTGCCTATGCAGTGATAAATTCTAAT
The DNA here is from genome assembly GCA_029882335.1 of Candidatus Heimdallarchaeota archaeon. GTDB lineage: Archaea > Asgardarchaeota > Heimdallarchaeia > Heimdallarchaeales > Kariarchaeaceae > JAOUKW01. The sequence continues at coordinate 5,445 of JAOUKW010000054.1, forward strand.
GGTCTTGAAGGAAGTCATCGATTTAATTACAACGATTTTAAAGTAATGAGTATAAAAGAAGAAGGTTCTAATCGCGGTTTTGGTAGAGAAATCCAAGCTACCCGAGAAGGGAAAGATTTAGAAGTGGAAAAATTAACTGATTCAGCTGTTAAAATATCGATAGATACCTTACATGCAAAATCAGTTGAACCGGGAGATTATACTGTGATCCTTCGCCCACAGGCAATCAATGAATTGATAGGGTATTCAATTTATGGATTAAGTGCAGATAATTTCCATCAGGGTAACAGTGCTTATTCAGACAGGTTAGGAGAGCAACTACTCTCAGAAAATTTCACTGTTTCAGATTTACCTTTAGATAACAATTCAATATTTGCTAGTCCTCTTGACGGCGAAGGTGTTGCCAGAAAAAATAGAAAGATTATCGAAAATGGAATTCCCAAACAGGTATTGTATGATACACTTTCTGCATCTCAATTTCTAGATGATAAAAACCTGACTTCGGGTCACTCGAATATTCCATATTCAGACTATGCATGGGGAACACTTCTTAATTTACAGCTAACAGGAGGTGATTCTTCGGAAGAAGAAATGATACAAGACACACAGCATGGATTACTTGTACAGACCTTCTGGTATTCGAATCCAGTCAACATGCCCAAGGGGATTATTACAGGATTGACCAGAGATGGATTATATCTGATTGAAAATGGTGAAATTTCTCATGCTGTAAAAAATATGAGATATACTGATTCATTACTTGAATTTTTCAAAACAATACAATACATAGGTAAAAAGCATCATTCAATGATAGACGAAGGAAGTTTTTCAAGAATGCCTGTTACTAGATTGGAAAAATTAAAATTCACAGGTCAAAGCAAGCATTAAGAATTAAAATTAAATTAAATCTTAACTAATAATAGTCTAATTTACTTAATAAATATAATTTATCTTTATCATACACCCAAGGGTGAATATTGCAAGTTATCTTGATATCGTCAAATCTTTCAGTACAATGAATATATCCAATCATTCAAACTAATTAAATCGAGTTTGACTTAGTATTTATATAACTCATTCGTATATATTATTATGAACAAACACAAACCCACCAAAAAACCACATTTTCCCAAAGATAACAGATTTCAAAATAAAAATCTATTTTTTGAAACAAATCTTTCAAATGAGATTAAACTTAAAAGAATGGGAATGAGTGGACTAGTAAAAAGAGTATATTAAAACACTTTTCTATTTAACTATCAAATAAAAGTTCTTCATTAACACCTTGTTTGGATAATCCACCAGTTATCTGATGGATTATTCATTTGGTATTTACTGATATAATATTTTTACAATTTTTATAGTTGATTTCTTCTTCTTAAGTAAATTACAGTCATGAAACACATACTAATCCCAAAATACATTACATTCAGGCCCAAAAATGATGCACCTTCAGAAGATGAGTCTTGTGTTAGTAGTATTCCGATATCAAATGAAGTTCCCGAACTTCGAGATAATTCTGCAGTATAATATGGATAAGTACCAAGATGATATTCAATATCAGGTATAATCAATGAAACTGGAGATTTAAAGCTCAATTTGAAATACCAATCCACATATGCATCGAAGCTGTAAACCAAATCACCTATCACTGAATTAACAGTATCCGCACTTACGCCTTCATCAATTGTTATACTCACTGTTTGTTTCATACTGCCCTCTGTAAATATTAAATCAGTCTGATTTAGTGTAACACCAGTATCAGCAGAATTTATGTTAGAATGAACTCGAGCACTCATAGTTGGCATAATACTTAATGCCATGGTATCTATAAAAAAACCAATAATTGTTAGTATAGGTGCAATTGGTGGAAATAGTGCAGATAACAACTGATTCAATATTGTCCAAAGGTTCAATTGAATTTCACCAACAAAAATATCACCAAGTAAAGTAGGATTTAATGTAAATCCTTCTACTGAAAGATAATTATCAATCAAGGTTCTCTCTCCACTACTGTAACCTTCAAAATTTATGAAATCTAAGAATGCCTCTATCTGGGCTAAATCAATATCAAATGTAATAGAACCATCATTTGAATAATCGTAATCAGTTTGGGCATACCAAAAAGTAAGTGAGGTGTTCATTTGATATTCATACCAAATAGTTAATTCCAGATTATTTGAAGGTATAAATTCTATTTCAATTGTTGAGGTTTCACCGGGTCGCATTTGAGTAGGATGAGTAATACTTAACTGCCCTGGAAAACTATAATCCATTCCAACAGTTATCTCTTGATAAAAACTAAATCGAGAATTTCTTGCTTTTGTCATCTCACCAGCTGCTTCTACTACATTACTATAACCAGAAATGATATATGGTGCATTAAATACTTGTTTTACATCAAATGTAAATGGTGCAATTATTGGTACGTCTATTCCGATTGCAGACCAAATTTTAGTTCCATTGATAAAAGTGTCTTCCTGAATGGAATACCAATCACGAAGTAATGCATCATCAAGTGAATTAATAGTGTAGGCATATCCATACTCCGTACCACCAGGTCCAAGATCAAATGTATGAAAACTGGTTTCTACAGTAAAATCATATCCAATAAATCCATATGGTGAAATTCTTCGACTATCAGTAGATAATGGCCAAGCGTACGTCCAATCATTGGCATCTGATAAAGGTCGGATATCTGCAGTCTGTTCTGTAGTTACACCGAGTAATGATTGAAGATCTGAGCTAATTTCATTGTTAAATGTTAATGTATTAGGAGAGGCTCCTTCTGATAAAATTAAAATATCCTCACTTGGAAATTCTGCAGTTGCAACATCAAGATAAAAGAAATTATTAAATACTAATCTGTAAGGTTGATATATGTTTGAAGCACTCAAATATATATAGATTGCTTCAAAATCATTCCTATGGGTTTCAAACCCACCGATACCATCTGGGGCAAATTCAGAATCCCAGTAATAAAAGTATTGTAAAACATATGCAGCCATACTACCATCAAAACCTTTGACAACTCGACCTGCTACATAATCTGGCATTTCAGTGTTGGAAGTTTCATCATCAATATGTAAATAAGGTTTATAACCATCAAGTAGTTCTTCTGCTGTGATATCCGTTTGAACGAGTAGTGAATCAACAGAAAAAGTAACTTCAGCGTCACCTATATCAGTAGAAACAGTAGTAGAAGTTACATTCATAGGAGTAACTTCTAAAGAATAATAACCTAGAGAATCAGCAACCCCGAGATCATCATCAATTACTTCAATATATAATCGTAAAGCAGTTGTATATGTATTTTGTATTGAGAAACTAACTACTTGTGTTTCACCATCGTTCATAGAAAAAGTAGAACCACTATTATCAAATTGTCCACCAACATCATTTAAAATCATATAAATGTAAATATCACCAGCACCACTTGTTATACCATCATGATCGTTGATGACATGAATCTGCTCAAGTGTCAATGTAATATCATAAAAAGATAGACCAGTACCATCTACAATATCTGTACCTACATATGTACTTGCATTAGGTACATCAAAATTAGTAATATTATTAGTTACGTAATCCCCCACTGATGGAAATTCAGGTGCAATTGTCTCATTAATGACAAATGAAGTTGAAGTACCATTCGAAAAATTAGTATCAATCGTTTTTGTAGTTGTTGTTTGTGCAAAAACCGATTGTGTTCCCAGTGATGAATAGAATAGAAATCCTATAATCAACATTACCATAAACTTATTTCTTAGTTTAACCATTGAAATATTCATTTGAATTATCTTTTAAATTTAATTGATTTGGAATTATTTTACTGAATAGTTCAATTTTGAATTATATCAATAAGTAATAATTTAGTATATTTTATTGTTTTTTGTGTATTTTTTTAAGTTTAATTAACATATGCCACCCAGATTTATAAAAATAATATGCCACCCAGATTTATAAAAATAATGAATTAAAGCCATTAGAGTTAAATTGCCTACTATATATTAGATTTATAATATTGGATTAGTAACAGATTCTTATGAAAATAAGATTTCAATCAATCCATAATCTTTTTTGTGGGTGTAATTATCGTAATTGTTCAATAGTGTGAATTTATTAAATCTTATTTATGAGATCATTTAAAATGATTTTACACATTTAATGATAAATTTTTATAGAAAAGAATTTATTCAAAAATTACGATTAGGGTATCATAAGTAGTGAAAAATATGCGGGGAGTGGGATTTGAACCCACGAATCTCTAAAGAACTAGGCCCTCAACCTAGCGCCGTTGACCAGGCTGGGCGATCCCCGCTTTAGATGTATCAATACACAATTCCAAACACTGTGTTTGATCAATATCCTATTACCTGTTACAATTTTTAACTTCATCGTTTTTAAACAGAAATTCGATTGAGATTCAGTGCAACACTAGACAAATCAAGATTTGATTCAACGTTCTTATCTTGGTCAACTACTGAGATTTTGTAATTTGATCTTGATTTATCATAGTATCGATCGTAAATGTCTTAGGATAAGGAGAGTAAGATCAATTATGTCTGAAGTCTATCGACAATACTTGGATAAAATTAGATCAGATGAGAATGTAGAAGTTATCGAGCAGGAAGTAGATAAGGTATATCAAATAGGTAGACATCTACAAATATGGGATGCAAAGAAAATTGTTGAATTTAAAAAAGTAAAGGATTCAGTTTTTCCATTACTGGGAAATGTATGTGCTTCAAGAGAAATGCTGGCAATCTCCATGGGAATCAAAATAAAGGATATTCATACTCATTTGTTAGAGGGGTTGAACTCTCCTATTGAGCCAATTGTTGTTGATACAGCTCCATTTTTGGAAAATATGGATGAAAATCCAAATCTATTAAAACATCCAGTTCCCAAATTTTTTGAGGAAGATGCTGGATTTTACTACAGCTCAGGATTAATTATTACCAAAGGACTCGATACCGGAGTACATAATAGTAGCATTCATCGACAATTAATTATATCTCAGAATGAGACAACCGCAAGAATTGTCCCACGTCATTTGTATCACAACATCAAGGTTGCTGAATCAATGGATAAAGACCTACCTATTGCAGTTGCTTTTGGACTACATCCTGCAGTCATACTTGCCGCGTCAACTCCAACTAACATTAGTATAGATGAAATGCATGTAGCGAACAAAATGATGGCAGAGAAGTTAACTCGAGTTAAACTTCCCAATTCAGGTATATTAGTACCAACTCATGCAGAAGTGGTGTATGAGGGAGTGATATTAAAAAACCGAAGAGAGCGAGAGGGGCCTTTTGTCGATGTCACCGGTACTTTGGATCATATTAGAGATGAACCTGTCCTCCGTATTGATCGAGTTTATTATCGAAACAGTGCACATCTAACAACCATTCTTCCATCACAAACAGAGCATTACACCTTAATGGGATTAGGAAGAGAAGTAACAATTAGAGAATCAGTGTTAAATGTAGTTCCAGAAATTGGTAATGTATATCTAACTACCGGTGGTGCAGGATGGCTCCATGCGGTTGTTTCCTTCAAAAAACAGTCGGAAGGAGATGGAAAAAATGTAATTATGGCCGCTTTTGCAGGTCATGGTTCTTTAAAATGGGTCACAGTTGTTGATTTGGATATTAATGTGTATGATCCAGTAGAAGTTGAATGGGCAACAATTACTCGGACTGGTCATGATGACATCATTGTTATACCATCAGCCAGAGGTTCTAGTTTAGATCCAGCAATGGATGTAGATAGAAAAGTATCAATCAAAGTTGGAATTGATGCAACCAAGAGTCTATACAAATCAGAAGCAAGTTATAAAAGGATAAAAATTCCGGATGAATAATTTATCAATCTAATATTCACGATTTAAAATTTCTAACCACGATTGTTTGGTATATTCAGATATCTCTGTACTCATATTTACGGCAAGTATATGCTTACAAATTTTTCCACTTTCTTTTAGACAATTAATTTGAAATTGCTGACAAGTACAATAATTTGGTGTAATTACCAAGTAATCATCATTCTTTCCAGTAACAATATAACCATTTTTCAATTCAGATTCATGAATTTTTTTAATACGTTTTGCTTGTATCAACTCTAAGGCTTTCTCAACCTCTTCTTTATTTTCAGTCATTTTATTGTACAATTTGTATGGTGTCTAAATGGATTGGAAGAGATGCAATATCCATTAATGAATAATTCGCCATTTTTCTTATATTCAGGGGCACTTTTCTTTCTCGATTAATATGAATCGTCAACATCCCTATTTTTTTTGGCTTAATTACCTCATGCATGCTGTTTCCAATCATAATACTTGTCTTTGGATCAGCATTTACCTTGCTTAGCATTTTTTTGTAAAATTTCAGGGTATGTTTAGTTGCAGCCACTGTATCGAAACCAAAAACATTTCCAAAATATTCCTCAATATCATTTCCCTTGAGTATTCCCTTTATATGACTACTATGACTTGAACTCGCAACGTGCATATCATAACCATGTGCAATTAATCGATTTAATGTATCCTTTACCTCTGGATATAGAGCTTTTACTTTTTGAGCTACAGAAAATTCAAATGGTCTTGTTCGCAATTCAGTACAATCAGCAGAGATTTTTAGATCCTGATATAAAGTTTGAGGAAAAATTTTGTCACAGAACTCTAGAAATTCCAAAAATTTACTTCCTACTTTTTCTTTAGTAGGATCACGTAGATAATCAAATGCGTATTTCTCCCAGATCTCCATTGCAGTGTCATAACGTCGTTTAGCAGATATTTCATTTAATCCAAAATGAGTCATTAGATGCTCTATTGTAATTCTTCGGTACTCTTCAAAGATTATGGGTGTGTTAACTAGCACACCATGCAAATCAATAAATAATACCGGTTGATCAGAGCTCATCTATTACTACTTAATCTAGTCTATAACTCCTTATCTTAAATCTTTTCTGTAATACAATGTTGTGAAACATTAATAGACAATAAATTCGTTGATTTCATATATCGAATGGATTTTTTCATAGAATTAATCTAAGATCGTTGACCAAAAATTCTAGTCCCGATTCGAATCATGGTACTACCGGCTAAAATTGCTTCTTTCCAGTCTGCAGACATACCAAGAGACAATTCAGTAAAATTGAAAAATCGATTCAATTCTGCTACTTTTGAAAAATGTTGTATTCTTTCTACTTGTTTCCAATTTGGATGACCAATAGCCATCAAACCAATCACCTTTAATTTATTTTCATGTAAACCTTCCAATAACATATTAATAATACTTTTATCTGGAAGAATGCCGGACTTAGTTTTTTCTAGACTTAAATTTACCTGAATCATTACTTTTCCAGTGTATTCAAGTTTTCCCAATCTATTAACAAGTTTTAAACTATCCACAGAATGAATATAATCAACAATTGGAACTAAATTAGCAGTATTTCTTCTCTGTAAATGACCAATAAAATGCCAATTAACATGAGATAGAGATTTAGATTTTACAACTAGTTCATTAACATAATTTTCACCAAATTCCTTTATTCCGCAATCCAATGCCGCTTGAATTTCATCAACACTTCTTGTTTTTGATACTGCAATAATTTTTGGTTTAGTAACACCATTTAAACTACAAAATTCATCTATCTCATTTTGCAGACTATGCCAATTTTCTCTTATATGTTGTTCTACACCCATTATATCACTCAACTTGGTTCAATGCCTGAATCAATGTATCAGTCGCGTCTCTCATAGTTAGCCCACCAGTTAAAATCTTGACAACCATCTCATTCAAGGGATTGGGTAATCCATTTTTACTAAGCAATGTAGTAATTTTTTGATTGATCCGTCTAGTTAACTCAAAAATTATCTGTTTTCTTTTGAATTGATCAAGTATCATTGGTGAATTTATCTCCTCCCAATGTTGATTCAACTGTAGAATTAAATCATCAATTCCCTCTCCAATGAGAGAATTTGTCTTCACAATAGCTTTTTTCTCATGTTTTAAACTCAACATTTCCTCAACATACAATTGTAAATGCTCAGGATTGGTTATATCGGTTTTGTTTATTACGAATAAATCAGCAATCTCCATGATACCTGCTTTATTTATCTGTATATCATCACCCAATGTAGATACAAGTACCAATACAGTTGAATGACATGTATTCATTATATCAACCTCACTTTGACCAATACCAACAGTTTCTATTATAATTTTATCAAAACCAAAACCATCAATCAATGTAAGCACATCGAAGACAGCAGGAGATAAACCACCTAAACTCCCTCGACTGGCTAATGAACGAATATATACTTCAGGATCGGTTGAAAAACGAAGCATACGTATCCGATCACCCAAAAGTGCACCACCAGAAAAAGGACTAGATGGATCTATAGCAATGACTGCCACCCGGTAGTTCATTGCTCGATATGATTCTATTAATTTATCAACTAATGTACTTTTACCAGATCCAGGTGATCCAGTGACACCGATAATATGTGTATTATTTCTATTCTTTGATATTGTTTCAAGTAGTGAACGAATATGATCAGATTCTACTTCTGCCAGTGTAATCGCACGCGATAGAGCACGAATATTATGATTAAAGTATTCACTTTGTAGGGATAGTATAGCAGAAGATTCCATGAATTACCATCTCAGAATATAATCATCAGATATTTCTCCTGTATTCACCACCAACTTGATATAATGCTGCACTGATCTGCCCCAAGGATGCAAATTGAACAGTATATAATAATTCATCAAATAGATTTCCTCGAGATATTGCAACTTCTTGTAGTTTTTGGAGTGCCTCTGTGGTTTTACCACCATACATTTTTTGAAATTCACGCAGACGAGATATTTGTAATTGCTTTTCTTCTTCTGTAGATCGAATTAACTCGCGTACCTCAAGAGCATTACTATCTCTATTTGGATTGATAAAGGTGTTAACACCCATGATTGGTAAATCACCGGTACTTTTTAACATCTCATAAAACATAGATTCTTCCTGTATTTTTCCTCTCTGATATTGAGTCTCCATAGCACCAAGAACACCACCTCTTTCTGTAATTTTCTTAAACTCACTTAATACTGCTTCTTCAACCAATTCAGTTAACTCTGCAATAATAAATGATCCTTGATTGGGATTTTGATTTTTTGATCCTCCAAATTCACGATTGATAATTAATTGTATTGCCATTGCTCTTCTAACTGATTCCTCAGTAGGTGTAGTTACAGCCTCATCATACGCATTTGTATGAAGAGAATTACAATTATCATAAATAGCAAGTAACGCTTGTAAAGTGGTTCTTATATCATTAAAATCAACTTCTTGTGCATGAAGACTTCTCCCACTTGTCTGAATGTGGTATTTCAATTTTTGACTACGATCATTTCCTCTATATTTATTTTTTATTGCTATAGCCCAAATTCGTCTGGCAACTCTTCCAATCACAGAATATTCGGGATCTAATCCATTTGAGAAGAAAAATGAAAAGTTAGGGGCAATATCATCAACTTCCATTCCCCTAGATAAATAGTATTCCAAATAAGTAAATCCATTAGCTAACGTAAATGCAAGTTGAGTAATTGGATTTGCACCTGCTTCTGCAATGTGATAACCTGAAATTGATACAGAATAATAATTTTTTATATCATGTTGGATAAATGACTCTTGTACATCACCCATCATTCTCAGAGCAAAATCCGTAGAAAAAATACATGTATTTTGTGCTTGATCTTCCTTGAGAATATCTGCTTGTACAGTACCCCGTACACGTTTTAATGTATTATTAAAAATTTCAGTATAAATCTCATCAGGAATCAATTTCCGAATATCTAGCCAATTTTTTAGACCCGGTGTATTTTTATCTACTACCCAAAATTCATCAGAATGTACATTAAATCCATATCTACCATCACCTGTACGAACATAAGCTTCAGCAGGTTGTAAAATACCTTCTTGAACCACCCATCTACGACATTGTTGACGAATTGCAGTATTCATAAAAAAGGCCAATATGATTGG
>JAOUKW010000055.1 GCA_029882335.1 Candidatus Heimdallarchaeota archaeon
ATGTCATCCAATTAATTGTAGTAGAACCACCCCAAACTTTACCTTGCAGGATTCGTAAACTCATGTCATCAGTAGCAAAACCCGCGGAATTACGATATAATCGAGGAATTGCTTCGTTGTCCTTGTGCTTAAAATCATCATTTTTTAGATATAATCCTTCTTCTAAAATAAGTACGTTATATCCTTGTGAACACATTTTTGCAGCGACTACAGAACCACCAGCACCACTTCCAATTATACAAATATCAACATTAAACTCAAATGTCTTAGGTAAATTTTCTGCAGTATAAATCATTGAGGTCTTCTCCAAGGGTGTTTTCCATATAAGAGTGTTGGGATTTTATCCTCTCTACCAATTGGTGAACCTGGGTATTTTATTTCTTCCCAAGTTTTTTCAAGTGAATATATCGACCAACCAGATAGTGCTTTTAAGGTAACAAATGAAGTCCTAAATAATGGAATTTTATTATTTTTCCATCTGTTTAGATACTTCTTTCTCTTCTCGATACTCATTTTTGATAATCCACCAAAATTACGACCAATTATTAAACACATAAGAAATGAATTGACTAAATAAAGTAAGAGATGAATACTCCTATGGAGGTGCTTATCTAACGTAATACAATATCTATCTCCTGCGTAGATATAATCCGTTCCTAATTCACTTTTTGGTATACCCAAAATGGTTTCTCCAATTATAATGAAGGTATTTGACTCCTTTTTAGAAAAGAAAACCAAATCATCTTTATAAACGTCCACAAATTACTAATTTTCAAATTCAATTTAGTTTTTGGGATTTACAAATAGATAAATAAGAATTATTGTGAAAATTTCAATTGATTTGATTTTAGGTATAATTTTTTATTCATTGATGAGAAAATATAATTTCAGAGTAAAATAAATTTTATAGTATTGAATTAAAATATGAATATAAAGGATTTCGGAGAATAGTTTATATCAATGAATCATGGGATAATTTTAACAATCCTGACCTATATACTGGCTACCATTCTTCTTATTTTGATAAATGGTTTTTTTGTTACCGCTGAATTTTCATTACTAAGAGTACGTAAGAATAGACTAGAACCATATTATGAAAAAAATACATGGGGAGTTAAAAAATTAGAGAAAATTTTAGATGACTTGAATTTTTATATAACAAGTGCACAAATAGGGATAACAGCTTCTACAATTACAATGGGAATTATTATCTATCCTGTTCTATACAATTCTTTATTGTCTGTACTGGGATTCATCAAAATTGGCGGGTTGGTTATGGGATTGTCTATATTCTTCAGTTTTATAATAATCGTAACTAGTCAGACGGTTTTAGCGGAAATTACTCCAAAAATAATTGCATTTGAATCCATAGAACCAATCGCTATATTTGTAGCTCCTTTTCATTACTACATTTCAATTTTGTTTAAACCATTAACAATTTTAATGCGTGGACTTGCTTTTATGGTTTTACGATTGATACGATTTAAATCAATTAAAGAAGTGTACGTTAGAGTGTACTCCGAGGATGAACTAAAAATGTTGATTGCTCAAAGTCAGAAAGAGGGTGAAATTGAGGAATCAGATGTCATTTTAATGAATCAAGTTTTCGAGTTTTCAGATAAAACAGTCAATGAAATTTTTACACCTAGATATGAAATTGTTGCTTTTGATTGGAATACATCTGTTGATACAATTATATCTCAGGCAAAATCTACAGGATATTCTCGATTTCCTTTATTTGATGGAAATCTAGATAAAATTAAGGGATTTATTCACATCAAGGATATATTGGTTAGTGAATATCAAGAACCATCATTTAAAATAAAGGATATTATTCGTTCTGTTTCAATAATCCATGAGGAAATGAGATTGTACGATCTCCTTAGAAAATTACAAAAAGAGAAGTTACAAGTTGCAGTTGTTGTAGATGAATATGGTGCAGTTGAAGGCATTGTTACAATTGAAGACCTTATTGAGGCTATTGTAGGTCCGATTGATGATGAGTTCGACATTAATTCTGTAGATCTATTGACAAAAATCACGCCAAATAAATATCTAGTTGACGGAAGAATGAATTTAGACATTTTTAATAGAGTATTTAGTTGTAAATTGACTGCAGAAGACTCTGTTACTATTGGAGGTTTCATTCTAGAACATCTTGAAACAATTCCTGAAGAGGGAACATCTTTTGTGCATGAGGGCAAGAAAAATAAAATGATATTCACTGTTAATAAAATGGAAGGTAATCGGATTGAACAAGCAGAAATTCATCTGAAAAGAACAACCCCTTGAAACTCTCTGTAATTTAATGATAACATATCAATAAAAGGTGTAAATCTCAGAAAATTTATCAACATCAAAGAGTTAAATTGTATGCAAAGGAGATAATATGCAAATCAGTACACCCAATTTACAATTAATCTTAGATGATTATAATGAGATTGATAATGAATATGATATAGAATCAAGGTTAAAAAGATATGAATCAACTAATAAGGATCTCATTGAATTTGCACAAAAGAATGGATTAGAGGATGTATTGGATGCTGCAAGGGCATTATTTATCTCTGATTACATTGTTACTTCTTCTGAAGTTCCATCTGGTTTTACTGATGAAGATCGACGAAAATCAATAATTAATTCATTCGTGGAAGGATTGAAGAGAACTGATTCTACAGATAAATTAATGAGAATTTTCTATTTATCCCAAAAAACAGGAACTCATATTCGTAGAAATGACGCATATTTAGCAGGAAGAGGTGCTGAAAGAGGAACTAGCTTGTTAATGATTAAGGATTTCTTACTTGCACCATATCTTGAAAAATGTCAAGAAATACTTGGTGAAGGGAGTAGCCATTGGGAATTAGCAATCCTATCTTCAGCATTGTTGCGAGAATTTCCAGATAAAGAATTAAAAAAATATCATAATATACCTCAAAATTACGATCTAGAAAAAATGGTACCCGTGCTTTGGGAATTTCTAAATGAATATGCACAAAAAAATGTAGTTGAGAGAAATGATAATGTAGTTATACCAAATATTGGTGATTCACAAATATTCTATGTAAATAACTTAGGTAAACTACCATTAATTTCCACATTTCGTTGTGATCGTCGATTTGTATCAAATAAAGAAATTGATGTTTTAAAACCACTTATTGAATTATTAGCTTCAGGTGATGAAAGTAGAAAGTTATTATATATGAGAGGTAGAATACATAAAGGTGATAAAAATATCATTTTAATTAGAAATCCATTTATCGAAGGTAAACCATTAATTATGTTTAAAACTGTAGCAGATGAAATTAATGTAACAGAGACGATTTCTTTACTTCATCAAAGAGGCATGGAAAGAACTGGATGGACTCTTATTGATAATTTTTCAAAAAGCATAACAAAATCAACTTTTGAGAATCACGAAGTAGAGGAAGAAGTTGAGCAAGAAGTTGAGGTTGAGGAAGTAGAGACTAAGGATATTCCAGTAATGAAATCTAGTGGTGGTTTCTTTGGAAAAATTAAATCACTATTTGGAGGTGGAAAAACAAGTACTTCAACTGATGGATCAACTAAAGCGAAATCAAAAACAAAGGTAAAACAAACAGTTAAACAAAAGGTCGTTAAAAAAAGAGAGAAAAAGGAGGTAATTAGTACTGAACTACCCACGTTTATCTGTGAAGCAATAGGCATTAATGCTCTAGGTGATCTAGGTCTATTTGAGATATTTGATACAATTCGTGAAAGTGATTATGAAATCATTGGTGCTATGGAATCTGATTTTCAAGCAAATAAAACCTCATTTTTAACAAATCATAATTTTATCGATTATAAAGAAATAAACACTCTACTAGATGGACTAGATAAAGTGATAGAGGCTGCAGCTAATAATTATTTTAGTGATGATCATCAGATTATACCAACTGAGGTTTTATTTGTTACATCTGAGGAGGATCGATTTATTATATGTATGGATGGTAATGAAGATAGATTGGTAGGAACGATAGGTAAAACAAAAATTATTTCAAGTTCAATAGTTGATCGTCGGACGCAAATTAAAACAGAATCTTTCCAGAGAAGGACTCTCCACATGCGTACCGGTCAGTTATTAAATACTCGGGCTCACACTCCATTTGACACCGCAACAGAAAGAATTTACAAAGAAAATATTAGAGATAGTACCTTAAATATTATTGATGGAGCAATGTTAAACTTAACTGATTAATATTTGTAAAATCCTTCACCGGTTTTTACGCCTAGTTTACCTGATTTTACCATTTTTTTCAACAAAGGACAGGGTCTAAATTTTTCACCGAGTTCTTGGTGTAAATATTCCGCAATAAATAAAATAGTATCTAAGCCTATAAAATCTGATAATTTTAATGGACCCATTGGGTGATTTAAACCTATTTTCATTGCAATATCTATATCTTCTACTGTTGCAACACCTTCTTGTAATGCATAATACGCCTCATTTAGCTGAGGAATTAGTAAACGATTGACAATAAATCCCGGTGATTCATTTGCAATAACAGTGTTCATGTCTAGACTCTTTCCAAAACTTATTGCTTTTTCAAGTGTACTTTCAGATGTATCATAACCCTTTATGAACTCAATGATATTCATAATCACTGGTGGGTTGAAAAAATGAATACCTAAAAATTCAGTAGGTCGATCACTCGCTTTGGCCATTTCTGTTATAGATAAAGAAGATGTATTTGAACCAAAAATCGCATGATCTGGAGCGTTTGATCCTATAATTTTCCAAGTTTTATTTTTAATTTCCATATTTTCAATAATAGCCTCAATTACTAAATCTACATCTTGCACTGCTGTTGGTAAATCGATCTCACCCTTCATTCTTGCTATAATATCATTAACCTCTTCTTGAGTCATTTTATTTTTTTCTACCTGACGATTTAACCATTGTTTATTCTTTTCTAACCCATTTAAAATGAAATCTTGACTAATATCATTGAGAATTACATTGTATCCTTTGATCGCAATTACTAAAGCAATTCCAGCTCCCATTTGACCTGCACCTATTACTGCTACTTTATTAATAGAACTCATAGAATTGATTTTAATTTTAAATACTAAGATTTTATTATAATACTCCTTAATAATTGATATTAAACCGTGTAAATATCGTTAATTTGGACATAATTCCAATAAGTAGGCAAAATCAATCATTTAATTTCTTACTCCAAGATAGTATTTTTTATGAAGAAAGAAATTTACCTATTTATGGTGAATAATTATAAGGTAATTAATGTTGAGTATGACAAACCAATCGAGAAAGCTGTTACAATAACAATAAATCGTCCTGAATCACTTAATGCATTGAATACCCAAGTTGTTAGAGATCTAGAACTTGCAATCAGCGATATTGAGATTAGAGGAAAGGAGTTAAGGGCACTTGTAATAACTGGAGGTGGTGATCGGGCATTTATGGCAGGGGCTGATATCGCTCAAATGGTCAACCATTCTCCTGCAGAGGCTAGAAATTTTCTGTTTAGTGCAAATCAAGTTTTAAATAGAATAGAAGCACTTCCAATTCCTGTGATTGCAAAAATAAATGGTCATGCACTTGGTGGGGGTTTGGAATTAGCTTTAGCTTGTGATATTCGAATTGGTGTACATGGTGCTTATTTGGGACTTCCAGAGGTGAGCTTAGGTCTAATACCTGCAGCAGGTGGTACCCAAAGACTGCCTCGAATTGTCGGTCAGAGTGTTGCACGTTATATGATCCTAACTGGAGTTAGATTAACTGCAGAAGATGCTAGGAAATATGGAATATTAATTAAAGCAGTTGAAAAAGAAAAATTGGATGAAGAAACCTTGAATTTATTAAAAATGATCACTAATAATGGTCCTCTTGCTTTAAGAGCAGCAAAGAAGTCAATTGAATATTCTTTGAATGAACCATTACGTGCAGGTTTGGAAGTTGAATTAAATAATGCTGTAGAATGTTTTCAATCAGAAGACCTAAGGGAAGGTATGAAGGCGTTTCTAGAAAAACGTCCTGCTAATTTTAAAGCAAAATAAATTATAATGGCATGTTTCCATGCTTTCGAGGAGCTCGTTGGATTCTTTTATTTTCAGTCTGAATAATTGCTTTAATTAATGACTGTCTGGTTTCTTCTGGAAATATAACTGAATCTATCAATCCAAGTTGAGCTGCGACATATGGATTTCCAAATCTATCTTGATATTCAAGAACAAATTTTTCTCTTTCTTCTTGTGGTTTTTCTGATTTTGCCAGCTCCTTTCGGTAAATAATATTTACTGCACCATCTGAACCCATGACTGCAATTTCTGCAGTAGGCCACGCAAATACATGGTCTGCACCAACATGACGACTACACATAACGTCATATGCACCACCATAATCTTTTCGTAATATTACTGTTAGCTTTGGAACTGTTGCCTCTGAATATGCAAATAATAGTTTTGCACCATGTCTAATTATTCCTCTGTGTTCCTGTTCTGATCCTGGTAGAAATCCCGGAACATCTACAAAAGATATTAAGGCAATATTGAAAGCATCACAAAATCTAATAAATCTAGCTGCTTTATCAGAAGCATCGATATCCAGTACTCCTGCCATTACGATTGGTTGATTGGCTACAATGCCTATTGATCGACCTCCAAGAAAACCAAAACCAACAACTATGTTGCTTGCAAATTCTTCTTGCACCTCAAAAAAACTATCTTTATCTATTATCGCTTTAATTACACTGCGAACGTCATAAGCTTGAGTGGATTTTTCAGGAAGGAGTTTCCTTAAATCTTCTTTAGTAATCTGTGGATCTGTAGCTTCTCTTTTTTCCGAAAATTCTAAATTATTCTGTGGTATGTATTCTAATAATTTGTGAACAATAGCAAATGCTTTCTCTTCAGAACTTGCTCTAAAATGAGCAACCCCACTTAATTTAGAATGGGTTTCAGAACCTCCTAAATCATCAAATGAAATTTCTTCTCCGGTAACACTTTTTACTACTTCAGGTCCGGTAATAAACATATGTGAAGTTTTATCTACCATAATTATGAAATCTGTAACTGCAGGGGAATATACTGCACCACCTGCACATGGTCCCATTATAATGGAAATTTGAGGAACTACACCCGATGCTTGGACATTTGCATGAAAGATGTCACCATAGCCTGCAAGTGATGCAACACCTTCTTGAATCCTTGCACCTCCAGAATCATTTAACCCAATAATAGGACATCCATTTTTCATTGCTAAATCCATAATCTTCAAAATTTTTTTAGCATACATTTCACCGAGTGAACCTCCAAATACAGTGAAATCTTGTGCAAAAACACAAACTGGTTGTTCATCAATCGTTCCATACCCAGTAACAACACCATCTCCAAGAATTTTTTGTGCATCTAAGCCAAATGCATCGGTACGATGAATAACAAATTTATCCATTTCTTGAAATGATTCAGCATCTAATAAATTATCAATTCTTTCTCTTGCAGTTTGTTTACCTTTCGCATGCTGACTTTCTATTCGTTTTATTCCTCCTCCAAGCTCAGCTAATTTGTTTTTTTCCTCAAGTATGTTGTATTTTTCCTCATGTGGAGGTGACATATGTTCAAACTTGTTCTCTCTGTCAAAAAAATTATTGCTGTTAACCCCATATTTGATCATAAAATATTATATTTTCATTAATTTTCTCTTTATTAATATCTGTCAAATTTTATTGTGAATATTATCATCAATTTTTATCGCATTAAATTTATTAATTTATATTAGATTTGCAGCTCAACTTAACAATGCAACAACTTGACACTCAATTACTAGGAGATCGAATTTTATTTATATCTGCTCATGACGACGATTCATTGATTGGTTGCGGTGGTCTAATTTCAAATTTAATTAATTTGAATAAAGAAATCTACACTATCATATTTACTGATGGTTCATTAGGTTACACAAGAGAATCCGATAAAAATGAAATAGTTGAACGAAGAAAAAGGGAATGTATTGAGATATACACACACAATCAAAATAATGTGGTATTTTTTGATTTACCCGATATGTCATTAAATAATTATGAATGCTGGGAAACTATTACTGGTGATAAAGGTGGTTATCAATTACTATTCTATCATTTGAGAAAAATTCGACCTGATTCTGTTTTTATACCTCATCACTATGATCGTCATCCAGATCATCAATCTGTTAATCGTATAGCTAAAATTATTTGTTGGCAAGTAACACAACCGATTCTTCCCGATTATGGAAAACCTTTATCGCAATTAAATTTGTATGCATATCAGGTTTGGGATAAAATAAAGGGGGCAGCTGTTGAATATATATTAAATAAGAGAGATCAAGAATTCAAGAAAAATACTTTACAGAAATTCAAATCACAACAATTAATTATTAACCAATTTATCTCTGATGAAACAAATCTTTTGAGAGAACACTATCAATTAATATCATGAAATTAATTTTTTCGAGCTAAAACATAGATGTTTTGTGTTGTAATTATCCATTCATTTTCTTCTTGGTGATAGGTAGTTTCTGAGGTATATTTATGGTGATTTTCCTCGATTAAAGAAATAATAGCATTGATGTCTTGCTCTGGTGTGTTCATCCTTTCTGTCCACCATCCTAATGGCCAAACTTTAGTTTTAACATGCATTTTTTCAATAGTACAGTCATTACCCTCAAAAAACTTCATCCATTGTAATTTACTGTATGTTTGAAGATGAGATTTATCTCTTAATTTTTCAATTTTATTAATAAACTTAGCTGCTTGTGCTTCTTCTGGGGCCTTGGTATCTTGAATAAAGATATAACCTCCTTGTTTTGTAACAGAAATCATATTTTTAATAGCTTTGTTAATATCTGAAAAATGATGTGGTGCAATCCTTGAAGTTACTAAATCAAATGAATTTGCTTCAAATGGTATTTCGTGAGCGTCGATACTTTGAGTAGAGAGATTTGTAATTTTCTTTTCAATGGCTATTTCTGCTGTTTTAGTCAGCATTTCTTGAGTGATATCCGAGGCTATTACTTTTGAGACCTCTGGTGCTAATTTATGGGCTAGATGACCAGTACCCGTCGCAATATCTAACATCGACCAACTTTTATTAGGATTGATAAAATATACAATAAAATCTAAATCTTCTTTATCTGAATGAATTCGTGAGGTTACATACTTGTCTGCTACTTTACCAAATTGTTGCTTTGATAATTCTTCATTGTTCATTTTGTACAAAATAAATAGATTCTATTTAATTATTTAGATTACTACTTAGATAGGAAAGTAAAAGATTAGGAATGATTTAGTTTGGCATTATTATTTAAAATTTTTAATCAATAAATGACTGGTTTCTCGTTCATTTCTTCCTCGTACATTATATGTATATTGCTTGTCATATCTTATTATTTCGATATTTGGGTCGTTTACCTGTGCTTGCTTATACAAATCTGTGACAAAACCATTTCCTTGTATAATTAATAACCAGTTTGCAGAACAATTTGTTAAGAATGTTGATAATCTAATTTGGTCTTTTTTATCGAATACATTGTTTCCATAATTTTTAAATGTGGAATCATAAGGAGGGTCTAAAAATATAAAATCATTTGAGTTTAGTTGGAATTGTGATAAAAACTCAATGAAATCTAAGTTATAAAATTGTATGTTATCCAAGATTGATGCTGTATCGGGTGACAGCAATTTTTCTATCTTGCTAGTAATATCCTTATTATTATAATTAATACCCCCATATGGTATGTTATATTGACCATTTGCGTTGAATCTAAACATCGATCCATAACAAAATTCTCTGATAAAATAAAATACAGCTGGATTTAACTGTTGATTTTTATTAAATATTTCATCACGCAAATAAAAATAATACGCAGATTTAACTGCTGTTTCCAAGTGGTTGAAAAGCTCATCAGGTGAAAATATTTTATTATGTTTCAGTTGAAGATCAAATATCCTTCTTGATTTAGAGTGGACTGATTGAATTAAAATTTCTGTGAATTTCTTACTCTCCACCATTGATAATGTATCAATTGTTTCTTGTGATTGTCTATTCTCGATTTCTAAGGAATTAATAAATTGATTAATTTCATCTCTTTTCAATTCAGTGAAATTAGTAACAAACTCATCTGAAAGTTTATTTGATAAAATTTTTAGATTATTCCAATCAGTATTTAATTTTAATAATTCTGAAACCAATTTAATTGATTTTGTTTTAATCGAATTATAAAAATTTATCAAAGGTGTGTCTATATCATTAACAAATGCTGTTTTTGGTTCAAGATTGAAACAAACTGCACCTCCACCGAAAAATGGTTCAAAATATCTATTGAAATTTGGGATATGAGTGAGTATTCGGTTTAACTCTGTTGTTTTTCCACCAGGCCATTTAATTAAAGGTTTCATATTTTTATACCTGCTGATTTAAAATGTTAGTAGTTAAATAACTGATTATTTTCAGTGCCAAATTGGCTGCTATAACTGGTAAATCGGGTAAATTATCACAATGGTCTGATAATTTTGTCGCTATATTACTGATTGTTGGGGGTAATTCGTTAAATACATTTAAACCTATACCTATCACAATTTGTTGTAGTTTATTGTCAATTACTTTGCCCTCCACTAATAGACCACAAACTTTCAATTCATTGATCTTAATATCATTTGGATACTTAATCTCACATTCTACTAATTCTGATAGGAATTCATGGATTACATGAATTAATGGTGTCGATAGTTCTTGAACTTCTAATATTTCTCTAACCGCAATTGACATCCAAATGCCACCAATTGGAGATTCCCATTCTCTTTTTTGTCTTCCTCTACCTTGAGATTGTGTCTCAGATAGAATAACAACTTTTTCATAATAATTCAATAAATAATCTGCTTCATCATTGGTTGATCCAACAATTGGAATTGAACGTATTTCCCATTGATGTGGATCAATTTCTGTTTCCTGTAATTTTCGATGAAGTTCAGTGATAAAAGTTAGATATTTCATATATTTACTTCTCTTCTAATTCAATTAGTACATTAAAAGTATCCTTGGGATGAAAAAATACCACTCTTTTATTTTTAGCCCCGATAAATGGGTCTCCTAGTATTCTAACGCCTGTATTCTTGATTTTTTCAATTAAATTATCAAATTCATCTGTTTCTATACATAAATGATGAATTCCTCCTCCTTTTTGAGATAAAAACTTTGAAATAGGTGTATCATCACCTACCGGTTCAAGTAATTCAATGCTTGTACCACCAAAATTGATAAAAGATGTACTAACTTTCTGAGATTCTACTTGGTGATTTTCACTTGCGATACCTCCAGTAATCAATTCAAATAATGATTTTGCATTTTCAATATTTTCTACTGCAATGGCTATATGAGCTAGCGAATTTGTCATAACTTTTAATTCACATTTTTTTTTATTAGTATTATCAAAGATATCCTCAAATTCGTGAATTTTAAATGAAAGAGGGTGGTTGATATTTGCCAAATACTTCTCGTAATTTACTACAAATTTCACCTATACTTGCTCTTGATCTCACACAATCAATTACAAACGGAAATATATTCTCATTTTTTATAGCAGCTTCTTTTAACCTGTCTAGATTTTCTAAAACCGCGTTATTATCTCGATTTATTTTGATTGAATTTAGAAACTCAATTTGTGCATCTCCAATACTATCATCTATTTTAAGTAATTCTGGTTTTGTATGATCATCTTGTTTATATTTATTTACACCCACAACAATTCTTTCTTGTTTTTCCAATAGTTTTTCATGTACATATGCTGATTCATGAATTTTACTTTGAATAATCCCTTTATTAATCGCTTCAATTACTCCAATATTTTCAATTTCTTTGATTAGTTTCAATGATTCCTCTTCCAATTTATCAGTTAACCATTCCACATAAAATGAACCACCTAATGGGTCTGTGGTGTTTATCACTCCACTCTCAGTCGCAATGATCTGTTGAGTTCTTAAAGCAGTTATTGCCGAGTTATCAGTAGGTAGGGCTAATGCTTCATCTTTTGAATTTGTATGTAAAGATTGGGTACCTCCAAGAACTGCTGAAAGTGCTTGAAGGGTAACTCGAACTATGTTATTTTCCTGTTGTTGTGCTGTTAGTGTTGATCCGGCAGTTTGAGTATGGAATCTTAACATCATTGATTTTTCGTTTTTAGCAGAAAAATCTTCTTTCATCATTTTTGCCCACATTCTTCTTGCAGCTCTAAATTTGGCTATTTCTTCAAAAAAATCATTATGTGCATTAAAGAAAAATGAGAGTCTATCTGCAAAACTATCTATATCTAAGCCACTTTTTAGTGCTGCTCTGACATACTCACGTGCATTTGTCAATGTAAATGCTAATTCCTGTATCGCTGTAGATCCTGCTTCTCTGATGTGATATCCCGAGATTGATATTGTATTGAATTTTGGTAGATATTCTGAACAATATGAGAAAATATCTGTGATTAATCTCATTGATGGCTCTGGTGGGAATATATATGTACCTCTAGCAATATACTCTTTTAAAATGTCATTTTGAATAGTTCCTCTTAATTCTTTTGGATTAATTCCATTTTCTTCGGCCACAACAATATACATAGCTAATAAAATCATTGCAGGTGCATTTATTGTCATGGATGTTGATACTTCTCCGAGATTAATATTATTAAATAATATCTTCATATCCTCAACAGTATCTATTGCCACACCCACTTTTCCAATTTCTCCCTTAACAAATGGATCATCTGAATCGTATCCCATCTGGGTTGGTAAATCAAATGCAACAGATAGGCCTGTTTGACCTCGTTTTAATAAAAGTTGAAATCGATTGTTTGTTTCTTTAGCAGTTGAAAATCCCGAATATTGTCTCATAGTCCAGGTTCTTCCCCGATACATTGTTGGATACACACCTCTTGTGTATGGAAATTCTCCTGGATTTGAATTATCTATTACTTCATGATTTTCAATTAAATTTGGTACTTCGATACCTGATAATGTTTTTTTTATTTCTTTCATATCATCATCCAACTATTGGTTTTACGTTAGTTTTTACAAATTCAACAACTTCACTTAATGGAGTTCCTGGTCCAAATATGCCTTTTACTCCTTTTTCTTTTAACATTGATGCATCTTCATCAGGAATAATACCTCCACCAAAAACAATAATATCTTCTGCTTGTTTTTGAATCAATAGTTCAAGCACTCTCATGAATAAATAGTTATGTGCTCCTGATAAAACAGATAATCCGATTGCATTAGCATCTTCTTGTATGGCTATTTCTACAATACTTTCTGGAGATTGATGCAGTCCTGTATAGATAACCTCCATTCCTGCATCACGTAATGCTTGTGCAACTACTTTTGCACCTCGATCATGCCCATCTAATCCGGGTTTTGCAATAACTACTCTAATTCTAGGTGTGTTGCTTGAAATCATCTATCTAATACCTCTTTGAATTACTATAATTTTAAGTTCGCTTTTATTACCAATACATTCTAACTATAGGATATCATTCATTATGGTAATAAAGATGAGCTAGTTGACTCACAAACAATCATTGTTACCCAAATGGGATCTCCTGCTGCTTCTTTTACTAGCTCTATATTGAATATCTCATTTTAGTTACTATATATTATTATAATAACAGTTGAATTCGCTTCAATTAAATAATAATTACGCTAAATTAAAAAATTAAATTGATGTTATTATTTTATTATAATTTAAGCTAAATTTTTCAAAAGATAGATTTGTTTTATGTTATTTTAAAGGTCTTTTTTAGAGTTTTTATCAATAGCTTGTCTTCCTCGTTTGAAACCAGTTCTTCGAGCTGCAATCAAACCAACCTTTCTACCTGGTGGTGCATTTCTACTAATTGTAGTAGGTTTGTGGGGACTTTGATGTGATCCACCACCGTGTGGATGGAATGCAACAGGCATAGCTACACCTCTTACCTTGGGATAACGTAATCCTTTGGCTTTTCTTGCATGTGATTTTGTACCTGCTTTGAGGAATGGCTTTGTTACTCGACCTCCACCAGCAACAATTCCAACTGTTGCTCTACATTCGAGTGGAAGCTTTTTGAACTTTCCACTAGGTAGTTTTATTATTGCAAATTTATCATTTTTTGAATCAATTATTGCAGATGCTCCACCTGTTCTAACTAATTTTCCTCCGTCTCCTTTTCTTAATTCAAGATTAAAAACTGGAGTTCTTATAGGAATTGCGACTAATGGTAATACATTACCTGCCTTAATCTCCGCAGTTGCACCATAATAGATTTTATTACCTACCGTTACACCTTCTGCTGGAAGAATATATGTTTGGTATCCATCGAAAAATTTAATTTTTGCTAATGGAGCTCCTCTTCCAGGTTCATGATATAAATCTAATATTTCTGCATAAAATGAATCATTATATTCTTCCTTTGAAATCTTTCTATACTTAATAGGTGAGATTCTTTTGTGTCCAGCTGCTCTATAAACTGGTGATCCGTGACCTCTTTTTTGAGATATTATTCTTTTACCCATTTTTCATCACTTATCCAAATAAATTCAACTCAGTAGCTAAGTCTCCAGCAGAATATTCATTCGCTAAGGTACATATTGCCCTTTTGATACCTAGGGGTGTAATAAGTGTGTTAACTTTAACCACTCTTACATTGTATAATTCTTCTACTGCTTTTTTGATTCTTGGCTTATTTGCATCTTTAGCAACTTCAAATACAATTTTATTTTGTATTTCAATCATGTCATATACTGATTCAGTTATAACCGGTTTTAAAATTACTTCATAGTTTTTCATTGTTTATTACCACTCCTCAAGTAATTTAATAGCACTTTCAGTCCAAATTGTTATTCTTCCTGCATCAGTTCCTGGTGCTAATTTTTCAACAGATAATTCATTTACCTTACAAACTTCTACACCGAGAATATTCTTACCTGATTGAAGTACTTTGCTTTCATTTCCAACTACAAGTAAAGGACCAACTTTGGTACGATATTTTCGACCTCTATACTTTCCTTTTCCAGGTCTAATTTTTCTCTTGGATGTTCTATCTATTTCTTGATCCAAACCGAGGTTAGTTAAGACTTCAATGACTTGTTTTGATTTTTCTAATTCATCAAAATTATCCTCAATGATAACTGGAAAATTGGCAACTTTCTCTACTTTATGACCTCTTTTGCTCACAATATCTTTGTTTGCAGTTGCAGAAACGGCAGAACGCAATGCTATTTTATGTTCTTTCTTGTTTATTTTTTCAATAATCCGTTTTTCTGTGGTTGGTGGTGCGAAGAGACGTCCTCCTCTGGTACTGTTGACTATAGCTGCTCTTGAAGCATGGTGAGTCTTTTTACCATGGGTTCTAGGAACTTTTGATATACCTCTTCCAGGTCCAATGCTTGAGGCAGTTGTTAATTTTCCTGCTAATGGGAATCTTCCCTGTTTTT
>JAOUKW010000389.1 GCA_029882335.1 Candidatus Heimdallarchaeota archaeon
AACTGAATTTTTACGATATAATTTGCTGTAGTTTTTTGCATTTTCCTTTGTTATTGATATAATCTCTACATCATTACAAGTGAGATTTTTATTTACTTTCAAAGCCAAATAATTATTTTTCTTTTTCTTCTTATCTAACCATGGTCTATTTGAAACAAGAAATGAAAATTCACAATTAGTACACTTACCCCTGTAACTCCAAATATATCCAATAATAGATCGATTACGATGGGGATACAAATCTTTTGTTTGTTGCTTTAACTTATTTAATAGCTTTACACCTGCAATATTTGTATGATGTATGACTTCATCCATTGACAACTTTGATGGAAATTCCAGTAGGATTTTTTGTATAAAAACACTCAATATATTGGCATCTACTGAATATGAATTTAAACCTAGATTAACTGATTCTAAAGGAATTGTTCCCCCACCAGAAAATGGGTCTAATATAGATGGATACTTACCATCACGTGATAGTACTTCTTGCAGTTTCTTTTGTAAACTACTATTCAACTTTTGGTCAAGTAACATTTGTTCCATTAATTGGCTTCCTTTATCTATTTCACCTTTATACAAACAAGAGAATATTAAAACTCTCATAGATAGATATGGTCTTCTTGCCCACCAAGGATGGATTGAATGTGGTGTTTTTCCCTTCGTATAACGCTCTTTGAAACCAATATTTGAAATTTTATTGAAGATAAAATCTTCATTTAATAAGAATGGTAATTCGTAATTCATTTATGTTCATTCATTCAGATTTGTTCTGACGGATAACCATAGCTACTTGACCCCGATGGGTAGAGATATGTTCAAGAAAATGATAAACTAACCATTTATAGGTATAGGATTTTCCAGAATGAGGAGATATCCATTCTTTTTCCAAATCTTCTTCTTTTAATTGGGATAATGTATTAAGATGTCGTTCTTTGGATTTTTGAAAACCGATTTTTATAGATTGGAGTGATGTAGGATCTATTTCCAAATCTCCGTCATCATAATCAACTATATAACCAGCCATTCGAAATTCAGCACTAGATATGTGTCTTAATCGATCACCAAGAGTAGCATTATCTGCAATTTTTAGAGTCAAAGTACTCTCATCCAAATCATCGATTATTGTGTTTATTTGTTTATGCTCTTCTTCAATTGCAAATTTTAAAAAATCAAAGACATTCATGATTTATTCATTAATTACTTAAATAAATCATTTTCGCTGGTAAAACTAATTGATTACTATTTTATATGACTATAATGATGACATAAAATTATGAATTTGATAAAATTTTATCTAAAAGGCTGTTCACCGATGATTCAACTTTCTGATAATGTTCAATCAAATCTGGAGAGTCTTTGAGCAATTCAAAATCCAATTTTGAATTATAATTAATTCGTCCTCCACCAATTAATCCATGATCCTGCATTTTCTTATCCCACACACCTAAAAATTCATCCATTATTTCTTTTTCTTTGCCATCAGATGGTTCTAATATTTGATTCCATAGATAAAAATCACTACGGTTTTTCATACCTTGTAAAAATTTATACATATCATTATAATATCTTTCAGAAACCTCAACACCATATGCAGAAGGTCTAATTACCATTAATGTAGCATCTGCAAGTATCATGTTATTTAGACTATTTACTGATGATCCGGCTTGATTATCAACAATTACTAATTCAAAACCAACTTTATGCAATTCATTTTCTGCTAAAACAGATCTTTTTAATGCATTAGACCACCATAACTGAGATTTCGAATTTAAAAAACTATGACCAATTTTTGGATTTGGTGAGTAAATTACCTTTAATCCAGGTATATTACAATCTGTAATTAATTGATTTACATCATTTATTCTTTCTTCAAGAAAATCTATCCAAGAAGGACCGGAATTACCAACATTAAGTAAGTTCCCCAATGAAGGTGCCTCTACATCGGCGTCAATTAATACCGTTTTTATTCCTCTTTTGATGGCAGCAATTGCAATTAAAACAGATGCAATAGTCTTACCATTTCCACCACGAGTTGAGTATACCGTCAATGTTTTGATATTACCCAACCTCCTAATTTGGATAGCACCATTCAATTCCCTCTCTTATATCAATACGTATCAACCCTATTTGATATAATATTTCAAGTGATTCATAATCAACTATATCTTTTTTAGGAATCCCATTTGGATTTAAGATAATTTTTTTTGCAATCTTAGAAATATTATCTGGTAGGCTTGTTACCACACCAATTTCGTAAATACTTACGCCATTGACTTTTTTAGCTATGTCTAAGCAATTATTCAATTTAGCCAAAAGTTCACTTAAATCCTTTGTGGAAACATTGTCGTTACTGAAAAAAGGATGGTCATCATTCCCTAAGTGTATTTTTACATCTTGGAGAATATTTTCAATTATCATACTTTTGTCATTTATTAAATTCTTAAACTCCTCTTTAATAATTAAACATAGCATGATTTGTGTATAAACTTGCGGATTCTCAGAGATTATACTTCTTTCTGGATCCAGCGAATAGAAATAACAAAGATATGTATTTTCTATTGTTAATTCTGTTACAGGAATGGGTCCATGTAATTTGTACTTGGGACTCTTCATATTCCCCATTCCTGAAGTTACAATCATTCGTCCAGCGAGTAAAGTACCTGTTGCAACATCCATTAATTGATTATTGGTGTCTGATAAATAAGTTGGACCTTGATTTTGATTATTTGCGATTAGGCAAATTTCTGCAACAATAGGTACCACATTTACTAGATAGTATCACAAGTATTTTACCGTTATTAGTTTAACAAATTAAAAAAGTTGATAATTTTTTCAATAGGCGGTATTTGTTCAAATTGATTGAATATTTTAAAAAAAACAAATCATTAGAGTTAATACGATTAATTTTTATCAATAAATGTAAATTATTAAACGATTATTTCAAAAAATATTAAGTTCTCATCTATTAGGCAAGAATTGGAAACTAAACGCGATAGATATGCTAAATAAAATATTTGTTAATTTAATGCCTGATTTTATGATTAGATATTTTGCAAGACCATATGTCGCGGGGGATAGTATAGAATTAGGTTTACATAAATCCAAGGAATTATGGCAAGATAGAAACATCTATTCGACCCTAGATTTACTTGGTGAAGAAGTATCGACTCGAGAGCTGGTTAATAATAATTTAAACACTTATTTAGAATTAGTATCTAAATTGAAAGGCATTGATCATGCAACAATTAGTGTAAAATTAAGTGCTCTAGGAACTCATGAATCAGAAGCTTATTGTCTAGAAAATATGAGAGAATTGTTAAAGATCGCAACTGAAAACAACATTAAACTAACAATAGACATGGAAGATCATAATTATACAGATCAAACACTTAGAATTTATAATACACTCCTAGCTGAATTTCCTTCATTAGGAATTGTATTACAATCAAGATTATTTAGAACAGAACAAGATGTACAAGATTTAAATGGTAAAAAAGCAAGAATAAGAATTTGTATAGGTATCTATAAAGAACCAAAAAATATAGCACTACAACACAAGCCAGATATGAAGATTAAACTTATTGAATATACAAAAACAATGATCGAAGCAGGACATTATGTAGAGGTTGCTACTCATGACAGAAACACAATTAATACAATTTTACTGACTGCAGAACAGGAAAAATGGAGCAAAGATCAAATAGAATTTCAACAATTACTCGGTGTGCCTTTAAATGATTTTCAACAAGAAATTATCGAAAGAGGATATAAGATGAGATTATATGTACCATTTGCATTGGATTGGAAATTTGCAATACCATATCTCAAAAGACGATTAATAAATAATCCAAAAATGGCGACATATGTGATTAAACATCGTATTTTTGGCAAATCATAAAGATTTTATTTTTAATTCAGAATTGGAAAGATCTAATTTACAACTAAAATGCCGTAGCAATTCAG
>JAOUKW010000056.1 GCA_029882335.1 Candidatus Heimdallarchaeota archaeon
GCATGTTGCTTCATATCTAGGTGTAGTCGATTCCGAGAGAGATAAAAGATATCCTAGTAGTCCATATGATCTACCTGTAGTGGTAAGAGCAATACAGGTGACCAGAAAAAGAGATGCGTATATTAGTACAGAAAGAGAGGAAGATGGCAAACTAGATGTGGCTAATTACGATAATCTCCATAAATTAACAGAACCTCAACACAGAGCTGTTAGATATCTGATTCGTCAAAAGGAGGTCTTACAATGAATTTTATTTCTAAGAAATTTTGGATTTGGCAGGGCAGACGCAAGCTTAATTCAGATGACCTAGCGTTAAAATATACTGGAATTCATTTTGTAGGTCAACTGGGTACAACAAGAGACTTAGATCGTTTGTATCCATTATTATCACATCAATCACAGGTAATTCGTAATATTTCTTCATTTTCGATCAAAGAAATAATTTCACGTTATAAGAATGAATCTACAATTATTTCAAAGATAAGTGAGTCCATTCATGGTTTATTTACCAATTCTTCATTATTAATAGAAAAACTAGCAATAATTGAGGTAATGGGAGAACTAAATTTACAGACAAGAGAATCATGGTTGGGTGATTTAGTTTCAGTGAGTGAAAATGATCTTCAGTTTGTCATTCTAAGATCATTGAAAGGAACAAAAAATGTGGATATTTTAGATGCAGTAATGGATGCAAGTGAAACAACAGATTTGGTGCTAAGAAAAGCTGCATTAACGACTTGGTATGATGGTTTACAAAATCAAGATATTCATTCCGTATTGGATTATGTCACACCAAGACTCCATTATTTAATTCGTGCAACATACGAACTTCAAACAGATGGTTTGCTCATGAAACAAGTATTATCATTTTCTGAAGTAGTTAATCTTCCAAGTCCGAAAGCATATCCTGATTTTATTATAAGATATTTAACTGAATTAATTGGAAACTGGGACTATGATCCTGAGGCGAATCGTTCACTGTATAGCATAGTAGTTCCTTCATATTTTACTTTTAATGATGATAAATCTGATACTGAGAGACCCTATATTATTCTTTAACACAATATGCTTTTTATTTACTTCTACGTAAGTATTATTTTCTAAAACCAAATGCTGATTGAGGATAATATATTAATTATTTATATTCTATCTACTACTTAAGATACTCAAATTCCGGATACAATGGATAGTTATTGCATATTTCAGCGACATTTTCTTTAATCTTTTGTAATTTTTCCTTATTTTCAATGTTTACAAGCGTTTGTACAAACAATTCTCCTATTTCAATCATCTCATTTTTTCCTAAACCTCTTGTGGTTAGAGCTGCAGTTCCAATACGTATTCCTGATGGATCAAACGGAGTTCTTTGATCAAATGGAATCATATTTTTGTTGGTAAAAATACCCACGCCATCTAATGTTTTTTCGGCAATTTTACCACCAATTCCATATTTTGAGATATCGATCAATAATAAATGATTGTCTGTACCACCTGAAATAACCTCTGCATCTTGGTCAAGTAGAGAATCTGCTAAGAATTTTGCATTGTTGATAACTTTTTGAGCATATTCCTTAAAAGATGGATCGAGTGCTTCCTTAAAGCAAACTGCCTTTGCAGCGATAATATGTTCCAATGGTCCACCCTGCATGCCTGGAAACACTGCTTTATTAATCGCTGTACCGTGAGCTTCTTTTGCCATAATAATTGCACCACGTGGACCTCTGAGTGTTTTATGTGTAGTGGTTGTTACAACGTCACAATATGGTATAGGGTCTGGATGAACCTTTCCAGCAACAAGACCTGCAATATGTGCAATATCCGCCATCAAGATGGCACCTACTTCATCTGCTATTTCTTTAAATGCCTTGAAATCTAATGTTCTAGAATATGCTGAGAATCCTGCGAGTATCAGTTTTGGTTTTTCTTCTAGAGCTCTTTTTCGAACTACATCCATGTCAAGCATTTTTGTCTCAGGATCAACACCATAAGACGAAAATTTATAGAATTGACCTGAAAAATTAACTTTATGTCCATGTGTTAAGTGACCACCATGATCTAGACTCATACCTAATATGGTATCTCCCAAGTTAAGTAAAGCAAAATATGTCTCCATATTTGCTTGAGATCCCGCATGTGGTTGTACATTGACATATTCTGCACCAAATAATTGTTTGGCTCTATCGATAGCCAAGTTTTCTGCAATATCAATGAATTCATTTCCCCCATAATATCGTTTGGAAGGATATCCTTCACTATATTTATTAGTAAGAACTGAACCCGCTGCCTGTAATACTGCTTTTGAAACATAATTTTCTGAGGCAATCATCTCTAGACCATCTCTTCCTCGATTTAACTCGTTCAATAAAACAGTATAAATCTCCGGATCAACATTCATTATATCCGACATAAAACGTCCGTTCATAATTTATCCGTAGAAATCATGTATAAAATCAGATTGAAAAGACAATAGTATAAAGGGAATTTCACCTGCTTTGATTAGTACAAACATATATAGTATCTGAAAAAATTAAGTTCTCGGTAAATACATATGTAAAATATGCGGGGGGTGGGATTTGAACCCACGAATTTCTAAAAAACTAGGATCTGAACCTAGCGCCGTTGACCAGGCTGGGCGACCCCCGCTTATACTTACTAACTGTTGTAATGGATAAATTAAACGTTTTAGTTAATGAATATTCATTAAACTTCGATTAATCAAAATTTATAATTTTTAGTTTATTATATCTGAGAAAAGCAAGAATTGCAGTTGCTATCCATAATCCGCCAGCTATAATTCCTATTAATATTCTAGTTATTGAATCAATCTCTAATATATTTAGTATTAGTATTCCCAACATTAAAACGTACATTATTGTAAATATATACCCCAGTGTTTTCATTATGCTTAGATGTTGTGTGGTTAATTTTGCTTGTTTATTATTAAATACTAATTCTGAATAATTGGTGTAATATTTTGAGAGTGTGTAGGTGTACTGTATCCCCAAGGTGATTAGTAATCCAATTAATAGATTGATACTGTAATTAGAATCTAATCCTACAAATCCAAATGTACCAAATATAGCAGAGATGATTAATGAATTCAAAAAAATATTAATATCAACAACACCTCCAACTACAATTTTTCTTGGTCGAAGAGTGTGTTGAAGGGTATTTTCGGTGGGTGGTCTGGTAGGGTTGATGGAATAATCTCCAAGGTCTTTTTGATATGCTTCTTTGAATTTTGCTTTTACATTGTAGATTCCTTTTTTATATCTATCAGTTGTTATATTTCGTTTGACTAATCTAACTAATGTGAGTAAACCTATTATAAGAAGAAATAAAAGTACATTAATTACTAGAATAAATATATTATTATTTTCCCTGATATTGAAGGTATTATTTGTTGCATTCATCAATAATAGAAATAAGCTACTCATAACTAGTGTAACGAAACTCATAAAAAATTTCAACCTATTCTCACCAATTTCATCATTTTTTAACAACAATTCAGAGAGTATTTCATATTCTGTAAGTAAAAATTCACTCGCTTGTCTATCTAAACCTTGGTTATTACTCATAACTTGCTTTGATAATAACTATTTAAAAAATTAAAGTGTTTTGCGTATTTTATTAGATAAATAATCGAAAGTAATTGATTTCTATTAATCCAAATAATAAAAAATTAAAGGTGAGAAAATTATTTTAATTTGCTATGCATCCACTATTGGATCAATCATTATCTGCTGAGAGAAGGATTCAAGCTTGTTTTCAATTACAAAATGAAGAAATTGAGCTGGCTGTAGAATTATTAAGTCAGGGTTTATTTACCGATCCTAGTCCAATCGTTAGGCATGAATGCGCATATACACTAGGTGAAATCTCAACACCTCAATCTATTAAATCACTTATTCATGCAATAGAAACAGATTCTAATGATTTTGTTGTTCATGAAGCTGCATTAGCTCTATCGAATCTAGGTGAAGGTGCACAATATTTTCAAAACTTATTAAAATCAAATAATCTCGATATTGTATGTACTGCTGAAATTTCGCTTCAAAGAATGAAGATGAAAAAAAATCAACAATCAATTGAAGATTTTACATCATCCTATAATTCTCTTATCATGGATTTACATAAACCTGCTGAACATAGAATTCAAGCTGCATTTAAATTGATGAAGGAGGGTTCTGAATCCTCCATAACTCAACTGATTTCTGCGATGAAACAGGAGTCAGACCCAATCGTAAAACACGAGATCATATTTTCTCTTGGTGAGACTGCATCCATAATTGCTGCAGAGGCATTGGCCCAAGAGTTAGAGAAGGATGCAAATTTATTTGTTATCCATGAAAGTCTTCTTGCTTTGGGAACCTTGGGTTATCCTGATTATTTACCAATAATATCTAGTTTTCTTGAACACGAACATGCAGACATAAAGGAATCTGCAGAAATCGCAATAGAACGGCTTCAATCATAATCATTGGATAGTGTATTATTGTAATTTTATGCTGAAGATTGAACCTTAAACTTCATGTTTTGTTTGAATAATAAATTCTTTTGTTGTAATGTAATCTTCAAATGATATTTGTAGTGCTCCGCTGAGTGGATTATCCATATCATGAATTATGATATATGATAGAAAGACTAATACAGAAACAGAGAAAAGAATTATAATATATAATTTGAAACTTTCAAATCCATCAATTAGGTACCCAAACCAGAAGAAAAATGATGCAGTGATATAAAATACTCGAAGCATTCCTGGCATTTGGCTTTTACAATGTTTTATTCTTTGTGATCGTGCGGTTGCTAATTTTTGATATGCATGCATGATTGATTCAAATGCAATTGGATCTCGGGGATCATCAAATTTTATTTTATCAATAACTCTTATAATGGCAATTAATTCTTTTGATGGATATTTCACAGGTTTCTGATTTCTTAACAGGTCAAACTCTGAATTTAATGTGGAATCAATATAGTTAATTAATGCTGGCTTCATTTTATTGGTGGTTTCCTCACTGTTTAGATAATCACAAAAATTCCAAAGTGATACCAAAGCGTTTGCTTCTTCTGCAAATACATTCTCTGTAGATGTAAAATGAGACCACACCGTAACTAAAATAAATGCTGTAATCAGGGAGTACAATGTTCCCATTACTCCAATCACATCTGATATTCTTATTTCTGATAATTCAATATACAAATTCTTAAAAAATTGATGATAAATCACTCCAAAAAGTGTTGATGTGAAAATATAAATAGTCGTTTTAACAATCAACTTTGATTTTTTATATGGATGTTGCATAAATCGAAGTTATGAAATATTTATTTAAGAATTTTCAATAAAAAGATTATAATTACAACTCAATCTTATATATTTTTTACATTAACTTGATTATAACTATTAAAATATTACTTATAGATAAGATTACAAAATTTATTTTACTAATTCAGCATATTCTCTATCACAATGATATTAATTTTCAAAAATAAATTTCGACTATGGATACATTCTCATTATCAGAGGATCAAGTTCTTATTAGAGAAACAGCAAGAGATGTTGCAAAAGAGAAGATAGCTCCATTGGCTTCTGGATTTGATGCACGAGAGGAATTTCCGTGGGAATCTGTTAAACAATTACAGGAATTGGGATTTATGGCAATGATGGTCAGTCCTGAATATGGTGGAAGTGGTTTGGATACTCTCAGTTATTCAATTGCAATGGAGGAAATAAGTGCAGCTTGTGCAAGTACTGGAGTAACAATGAGTGTTAATAATTCACTGGCTGCATATCCTCTTGAGGCTTTTGGAACTCATGAACAAAAAGATGTATTTTTGCGTTCTATTGCTGACGGTGGGGGACTTGGTGCATTTGGATTGTCTGAACCGGACGCTGGCTCGGATGCTGCAGGTATGAAAACAACTGCAATACTTGAAGGTGATAATTGGAAATTAAATGGTTCCAAGATGTGGATAACAAACGGGGGAGTGGCTGATGTTTACATCATTTTTGCAAAAACAGATGTGAATGCTGGTCACCGTGGGATATCTGCATTTATACTTAAAAAAGGTGATATTGGATTTGAGATAGGTGCTCCTGAGAAAAAGTTAGGAATTCGAGCATCAACCACCACCCCACTCCAATTTGATGAATGTATTATACCTCATGATCGTTTACTTGGAAATGAAGGTGACGGTTTTAAGATAGCCATGAAAACATTAGATGGAGGTAGAATTGGGATTGCATCTCAGGCACTGGGTATCGGTCAAGCAGCAATAGACGCTGCTATTGAATATGCAAAAGTAAGGAATGCATTTGGAGGTCCTATCGCTCGGTTTCAAGGATTGCAGTGGAAAATTGCAGATGCAGCTATGGAGATAGAAGCGGCAAGAATGATTACTTGGAAAGCGGCACGAATGAAGGACGCTGGTCAAAATTATACATTGCAGGCGGCGATGGCGAAGTTATACAGCAGCGAAGCCTCAGTACGAGCTGCTGATATGAGTCTGCAAATTCATGGTGGAGCTGGGTACAGTAGAGATTTTCCTGTTGAGAGATATTATCGTGATTCTAAGATAACTGCAATTTATGAAGGTACTTCCGAAATTCTTAGACTAGTAATTGCTCGTGAATTATTAGGTAAATACTAGATTTCAATTCGTACCTCTTTCAATTTCGTTATCAGGTATATATTTTGTATAATATCCGATATTATTGAGAATTTTAATTAATTCTTCAAGTCTTATATTCAACTTTTGTTCATTCAATAGCTGTTGCTTATCCAAAGGACTAAGTTGCAATGTAAATATGATACCATTTAGCAGATCTTCTGCAGGTATTTTATTTAAATCCTCAACAATAATTCTGCTTCTTTTTGAAAATTCGTTCATTGAATGAAGTAATTTATCTGTTAGTGTGGTTTTATTATTTTCATTCTCCCAGTATTCTGGTCTAATATTAATAATTTTACCCTGTTTATATGGTGTTATTGTATCATTAAGTTCTTCAATTTCTACCGTTTGGATACCATGTAAAACGATGTTTGATCTACCATCTGTAAGTGATTGATGGTGGATTATTTTTCCAATGGTTGCAATGTGATTTGGCTTATTATTGGCCATCAATTGTGTTATACAAATTAATCTTTCATTTTCAGGTAATGCAAGCATATCTTTAATCATTATCTGATATCGGTTTTCAAAGATATGTAGTGGCAAAATGACTCTGGGAAAGAAAACCATATCAGATAGTGGAAAGAGGGGATATGATTTTCCTATCACAATAATATAATAAAGCTAAATGTATTTAATCCTTATTGCAAGATAATGAAATAAAAATACATTTTAACGTTTATAGGTCATCACAGTAATTATTTATATTTTAAATGTTCATACAATCAACACACCAAATGTCTAAATAGATACTTTATGATTTGAATTTATGGTACACATACCGTTTAATGAAGATATTTTAATTTGGGTTGCAGAACATCGATTTTACTTGCTAACCTTCATTATGTCATTTTTTACTCATATAGGTAGTATTGAAGGTTATATCCTATTGATCTGTGGTATTCACTGGTTGTATAATAAAAACGTTGGTGTGAGAGCAGGTGTTGCACTTTTGATTTCTGCGATATTAAATCATACACTCAAGATTATTATTAAAAATCCAAGGCCATTTATAGAATCTGGAGAAACTGATAAGTACTGGGCCAAACCATTTCTAGAAGCAGATGAATCTGAACTGGGTTATTCAACACCTTCAGGACATGCAATGGGATCTTCTACTTTTTTTAGTTATATTTATTTAAAGAATAAATCAAGAAAATCACTCATAATATCATTCATTTTTATTTTTATGATCGGAATTTCAAGACCATATTTAGGTGTGCACTACCTTGAGGATGTATTATTGGGTTGGATGATTGGCATACTAGTTACTTTACTTGTCTTTAAGGTAGAACCTGTAATTCCAACTATTTGGAATAAACAAAGTGAATCAGTAAAATATATAATACTTCTAGTACCTGCACTACTAACAACAATTATTTCAGGTGTAGTAACAAATTATTCTGAGGATGGAACTGCATATGTTACACTTAGTGGAATATTAAGCGGTGCATTATTTGGATATGTCTATGAATTAAAAGCAAATGACTTCGATGAGGATTACGATGAGGTTTATATTGGAATACTGCGATATATTTTAGGAATAGTACTAGTATTTAGTTTTCAAATTGGTTTAGATGAAATATTTGCAATTATTTCTGATGATTATTCTTTATTAGGATATATCTTACGGTTGATTCGATATTTTTTAATTGGTTTTTCAATAACATACCTTGCCCCATTTCTCTTTGTGAAGCTAAATTTAGCAAAAACACGGATAGAAGGCAATAAATCAGAATAGATTATCAGTGTTAGTCATCTTCAAGGATGTCTATTGCCTTCTTATTTTTTAATTTACTTAGGGTTGGTTGTTCTGAATGACCTCGAGTAATGAGATACATTTGCTCTTTTTTTGCCCACACATATCCTTTTTCTCCTTTTGAGAAGTTGTCATGGGGAAATGCGCCTATAGCTAATTCAGTACTGATATATCCATCTCTTCTTTTAATATGAACCATGCCTGCTTTATCCTTTGTAACTGAATGTTGAACAGTAGCAATATCACCTCTAGAAACATGTTTAATTGGTACAATTACTGTTTTAGCATAATTTGCGATGATGTAGGCAAACAATTTAGAGATAAAATAACCACTCATAATTGCTAGAAACAGGTTCCAATCTTGCAAATTATCAATTAATGACCATCCAACTTGACCAAATATTAATGTAAATACTGCAATATTTCCCATCATATAGTTTGATTTCTCTACATGGGCATCATGTACAATACCAGCATCAATTTGATCTGGTAGATGATCGAAATGACCTTGCAAGACGGAATGTTCTGTAGAGGTTTCAAGGAGGGAATCACTATTAAGATCGCCATCAAAGTCATGACCATCCATATCAAAGTCGGTGTCGGCATCAAAGTCATGACCATCCATATCAAAGTCGGTATCTGCATCAAAGTCATGACCATCCATATCAAAGTTGGTATCGGCATCAAAGTCATGACCATCCATATCAAAGTCGGTATCGGCATCAAAGTCATGACCATCCATATTGTGTGAGTCTACATCAGAATCTTCATCTCCAAGTCCACCTATGATGGTAAATACTAGAAATATCAATCCAAAAAAGAATGAAGTGATGAAGATAATCAACCATACTTCTAGTGGTAATAAGTTCACAATTAATTTTGTCATATAATTTCCTCCTTGAATTTACTTTAAACAATGAGCTGTCTTAGTTCAGAGAGTTGAATGTCTGGTTTTCCATCTCCATCAAGATCCAACGCATCAACTATTCCATCACCATCATTGTCAATGAAGGTCACTTGTTCTGGAAAGGGGAAATCTATTGTTCCATTTCCATTCAAATCTACACCATTTACATTTCCATCACCATTTAAATCAACAAATGATATTCCTGGTGGTAGTTTGGGGAGCTCTAATTTTAATTTTTCAGGATTCCCATTCTTAGGTGATTGTCCGCGAATTGATCTCATTAAACCTTCGAGATCCAATCCAAATGATTTAGCAAGTGCCATTACTTGTAGTAAATTCTTAGGAATAATTCCTAAAGGCGAATTTTCACCATCTGAAGAATTATTACCACCCATATTTAACCAGTTAATGTCACCTACTTTCATTGAACTTGCAATATTTGGTAATTGATTTACAAGTTCTTGCAATATCATAGCTTCATTCACCATACCTTGTGCTTTTACTTTTTCTCTCAGACCTTCTGCTTCAGCAAGTAAGATTGCCTTTTTACCCTCTGCTTCTGCCAAAAGTGATTGTTTCTTTGCTTCGGCTAGCTTGATCTCAGCTTGGGCATCCATATCTGCTGCAAGTAATTTTGCTTGTGCCTCAATTTTGATTGCCTCCGCTGTAGCTTCTGCCATTAGTTTTTTCTGCTGTGCCTCTACTTGGATATTTTCGAGTATGTGTTTTCTCTTTTTAGCTTCTGCCTGTAATTCAATCTCCATTAACTTTGTTTCAGCTTCTACCTGAAGTTTTTCCTTTTCAAGAGTGGCAATTTTTACTTCTCGGGTTTTCTGGAGTTCTTGTACAGTTCTAAGTCTTTGTTCTTCTTGATGATTCATTTTCTCTGTTTCTTGAACAACAACTTTATCTCTTTCTAGTTCTGAGATTTGTACTTCTTGTGATGAAAGAGCTCTTGCTTTTGCAATTTCTTTTTCTGTTTCTATCTTCTTGTTCTCTGCATTTAGCCTGGCT
The DNA here is from genome assembly GCA_029882335.1 of Candidatus Heimdallarchaeota archaeon. GTDB lineage: Archaea > Asgardarchaeota > Heimdallarchaeia > Heimdallarchaeales > Kariarchaeaceae > JAOUKW01. The sequence goes on from JAOUKW010000056.1 coordinate 10,356, forward strand.
TCTTGTTTGTATTTTTGTTGAAGGTCCTCAAAAAGGTCTACATCTAATACATCTACATGTCTAATTTCTGCAGTATTTATTTTAATACCCATTGGACCTACCACTGTAACTAATTCAGCAACTAATGCCTCTATTATGAGTGATCTCTCTCTGAGAACTTGATCCAATGATAATCTTGCTACGGTTGTTCTAACTATACTTTCCACCAATCTTGATATTGTCTCATTAATGTGTGTCATTACACCTGATCCTTTATTACCAGATAAACTCTGATAGGCAATCTCTGGGTTCTCAATTCTCCATAAAACAAATCCAATAACTCTAACATCTTGGTTTTCTGCAGTGATAACCTCACCAGCGTTAACTTCTAATTGTTGTACTGTAGTAGTTAAAACAATTAATTGGTCGATTAATGGAAGGACAAAGTATCCTCCACCATATCCACTGTTCTTCAGCACACCATTTCTAAATCGAAGCACAAAATCCTGATTTGTGAATTTTCTGTATCGACTTTTTATAATAGCTATGGTTGCAGTCATAATAATGAATGCACTAAGTGCAATCGTTAATCCGGTTTGAAATTCCTTTACCATATTTCATTTCACCTTGTGTTTAATTAGCTATATAGTTAATATAATATGATATTTTGTTTTATATCATCATATGCTTATACTATTTACTATGTTTCTGTATAAATATTCTCGTGGCAAATAATAAATACATTCTATATATTATATATATTATATATATAAAATGTATAATTTGATATAAGCTCTGTAATCAACTGAAATACTATAATTACTAATCAAAGCATTAATTTCTTTGCAGAAGTATAAATGTCAATGTAATTTGATTGTAATCAAAAAATCACTTAATGTGTAAATATGTTGATGTTTTTATGTATTTGTGTGAAAAAATCAATAAATCAGTACTAGGGAGTTATATATAATAAAATGAAATTTACCATAATGGGAATATCAACTCGTATACAAATGTTGAATCCTTCCTTAAGGCCTTCTAATGCCAAAACTAGGTCATCTCAGAAACAAAAAACACTACCAAAGAAACAAACCAAAAATAAAATGAGTGAGACCTTTCAAAATAAAAGTATATATTTCTACCGCATTTTATTACACGTATTTGCATTCACAATGGCCGTGACAAGTTTAGTTGCATATGACCCTGTAACTCTGACAGGCTTTATATTAATCCCACTAATACTCTGGATTACCCATAAATCCATCGTTAATGGTGTAGAGATATTTATTCAGATATCTTTCTTTACCATACGTTTTTTCCATTTAACTACTGCATCTCTACTCGATGGATTCACTGAACGACCCTATCAAACTTCAAAAGGAAAAAAAATAATTCCTGAATTGAATAAATCGCTATCAGCTAAAAAGACTAATTCAAAAACAAATAAAGGAAAAATATACATCACAGAGAAAAAATACAATGAGGTTAAAAATAGAAAAAATGTCTCACTATTAAGGGGTATTATCTGTCTAATTGTATTAGTTAGTTCGATTCTTTTTATAATTTGGCTGGTTTTATTGGTTCTGAATACTAATCTTGAAGGATATGTGAATGATCCTGGTATTCCACCATTGATACGGAATTATTTCTTCTTTATTGTAAATTTCAAGGTTTTTTTTATATTTCCTATATTCGGGCTGATACAAGAAATATTTGGGAGTATTCGTATAGGTGGGATTAAACTTATCAAATAATAAATAAGTACTATTAAATTTGAATTACTTTTGTTAATAATCGATTAAAAGTGTGATGAGTTCTTCTTTTATTTGTTTTCATAAGCTTAAAATGAATCCAAAATATTAAATTACTATAATTAAAGAAGCAACTTAAAGGTATTTATAATAATGGAATAATTAAAATACCATTTTTACAATATAGTATCTAATTTAATGGTGAGTAAAAGTGATAAACAAAAATAAGTCCATCTCGGATAGAAATTCATTTGGATTAAATAATTTGGACTTGGATTTATTGTTGCAACATATTCCCACTGCCATCGCAATATTTGATACCAAGATGAGATATATTGCCTGTAGTGATCGTTATCGAATTGAAAATAATATTGAAAATCAAGACATTGAAGGAAAAAGCCATTATGATATATTTCCAGATATCCCTAAAAAATGGAGAGAAGTTCATCAAAGATGTTTAGCTGGATCTTCTGAAAGTGCTATTAGAGATGTTGTCGAACGAAAGGGAATAAAAGAATGGATTACATGGAGTGTTATTCCTTGGTACCATGCAGATAATGAGATTGGTGGTATAATATTATTTACAGAAAGCTCCACCGAATTAGTTACGAAAGAAAATGAACTACAAGAAAGCAAGGAAATCTTTCAATTTGCTGTTGAAGCAGCTAATCTAGGTATTTGGGATTGGAATATTGAAACAAACGAGGTGTTCTTCTCTACCCAATGGAAAAAAATGTTAGGATACACCAACGATGAAATATCTAATAACTACAACGAGTGGGAAAGATTGGTTCATCCTGATGATAGGAATAAAATTTTGAGTGTGTTGAATGGTTATTTAAAAGGTGAAAGCAATAAATATCAATCAGAACATCGTTTACTTTGTAAAGATGGATCATACAAATGGATATTAACCAGTGGAAAGGTAATTTCCAGAAATAGTAAAGGAGATCCAATACGAGTGATGGGTATTCATAGTGATATCAATCAGGAAGCAATGGAAAAACTGAAAAAAGAACAATCAAATAAAATGGAAGTAATTGGGATGTTAGCGGGAGGTGTTGCACATGATTTTAATAATCATTTAATGGTTATCCAGGGTTACAGCGATTTAATTGCAGATCAAATGGTTCATAATACTTCCATTCTGGATAATATTTTTAAAATTAGAGAAACAGTTGATAAAGTGAAAAAATTAGTTACAGAGTTATTAACTGTAAGTAGTAATCAGATTATTAATCAACAGGTTTTATCCATAAATGATGTGATATTAAGATCGACAAAAACAATTGACGACCTATTAACTGATCATATAAAAATGAAATTGCAACTTGAGGGAAAGGGATTCATTAAAATCGATATGGGTCAATTTGAACAAATCCTTGTCAACCTCACTTTAAACTCACTAGAAGCTATGTCTGCTGAAGGTGAAATTCTAATCAAGACTAAAAATATTACTATTACCTCGGACAATCAGCAACATTATCAATTTATGAATATTGGTGATTATATTGAACTGACTTTCTCTGATACTGGAGTAGGAATGAGTCAAGAAGTACTTGATAAAATATTTGTTCCATTTTATTCAACAAAAGAAGGTCAAAATAGAGGTTTAGGATTATCTACTGTATTTGGTATTGTCAATCAAAATAAATGGGAATTAGTGGTTGAATCTACAATTGAAAAAGGAAGCACATTTACATTCTTTATCCCAATTACAGATGAGCGAATTACAAAAACAACTATAATGAGGAATCCCATATATTCCAATGTGGGAAAGACGACTATATTATTGGTTGAGGATAATACTGATGTACGGGAAATAATTTCGTTATCATTAAGAAGAAAAGGCTATGAAGTGCTTGAGGCGACCAATGGGGAACAAGCATTAAAATTATTTGAAAAAAATCGATCTTCTATTCATGTTACTTTAACAGATGTAATGATGCCAGTTATGGATGGAGAGGAATTGGCTTTAAAATTACTCGAATTAAATTTTAATAATATCATATTTATGTCTGGATTTGACAAACAAATATTTTCCAAACAAAGGTTGAGAGATGAGAATTTGATCTTTTTATCCAAGCCATTATCCATTAAAGATTTACATAATACAATTCAGGAACTAATCAGTTTAAAGTCCTTATCTAATTAGAATTTATATGGATACTTCGAAATCTTACAATAAATCTTGTTTACATTTCCTCTGAAAATAATGATTTCTAAGTGAATAATGGGTTTTGTACTTCAACTTTTTAGCAAGTGACTAAATTGCTTACGAAATTTTATTACCTTTGGTTCAACCACAAATTTACAATATGGTTGATTCGGATTATTTACGAAGTAATTTTGATGATACTTCTCTGCTTCATAAAATCGATCCAAGGGCGTAACTTCAGTGACGATTGGATTTTTCCAGATCTTTTGTTCTGTAAATTCATTTATTATTTTTTCTACAATCTGTTTTTGTTCTTCATTTTCATAAAGAATTATAGATCTGTATTGAGGTCCTACATCATTTCCTTGTCGATTTAGAGTTGTAGGGTCATGAATTGATAAAAAGATGTTTATTATTGTTTCAAATTTAATTTCATCAGCATTGAATGAAATTTTTACAATTTCTGCGTGCCCTGATTTTCCAGAGCAAACTTCCTCATATGTTGGATTTTCTTTCATTCCTCCAGCATAACCAGAGATTACTGATGTAACTCCAATTAATTCCACATAAACTGCTTCTACACACCAAAAACATCCTCCTCCTAAATATGCGGTACTCATCTTTTTAATATAATATATTGCAATGTTATATACCTAACGAAAAGGGAGCTCACAAGTTGAAATAAAATAATTTATATTGATTTGTTAATAGAAATAATATCGATATTTTAATTACAGGTAAATGATAGGTTGAATTATGGGTAGTAAACATTCTGTTCGATTTGATGTTCGATTTCGAGATACAGACGCCATGGGACACGTTAATAATGCTGTATTTGCTACTTATTTAGAATCAGTACGAATTAATTGGTATAACTCATTAGAGCAAAGTAAAATTCCAGAAATGATACTTGCTAGATTAGAAATTGATTATAAATTACCAATAAAGATTGAGCACAAGATTCAAGTGGATATGTGGGTATCGAAGATTGGTACTAAATCATGGACTTTTGAATATGAAATTATGGATTATACCAACAATCAAACTTTTGCTATTGCAAAAACAGTGATAGTATGTTATGACTATAAAGAACACAGATCAATTCCTATACCTGAATTCATGAAGTCTGAAGTTGAAAAACTTGTCATTTAATAGAGATTAGAACAGTTTCTGATAAAAATTGTATAATTTGATCCTGAACTTCATTATTTTTGAGTATCCCT
>JAOUKW010000390.1 GCA_029882335.1 Candidatus Heimdallarchaeota archaeon
CGACAAAATCTACATCATCCAATACTACTCCATCATTCATTCTAATAGAATTAAATGATGTGTCAGAATTTTGATAGCCGTTGATATTATTTCCTAAACCACCAATCAAAGAGAGGGACAGAAATAACGAAAGAATAACACAAATGGATAATAATTTACGCATAATCCTTGAACACCGTTAAGTGAATTTTATACAAAGGAAATATCCTCTATCTAAGTTCCTGCCTTCATCCTGCATTTTAAAGGTATAGATGAAAAGCAATATCACCGACATTATGAAAGGATAAGGATATCAGATTCAATAAATAACCAACCAGTATAAACAGTTCCGGGTACAGAAATCGGTCTAACACAATAATCATCTGAAGACAGCAAACCGTTTGTTAATAGCTTGTTAATATTACCACTAATTGTTAAATTATTCATTTTTCCAATTATGCTACCATTTTTCCATACTTGAATTTCACTTCCATGGATTAAAAACCGTGGATCAATTTGATTTCCTGTAATAGTTGTATTACCATTATTCACCACTATTGTAACACCAGATTGATCTACAAATTTTTCTCCTTTTCCCATCCCTCCATCTAATATCAGATTACTAAATATAGGAACTACTGGATATGTATATGAGTGATCAATTGGTTGATACCATTCACTTCTAAACCCATTTCCACCTTCTATCCAATCAGTTGAACTAAGATCAGAAAGACCGCCAGTTGACACTCCATTTTCAATTAATTTTTTCGGACTAGTTAATGTACCTTCATCATCAAATAAACAAGAATTATAACCAAATATTTTTGTTGGATCGTCATATAGGTTTAAATCTTCACTCCATAAAAGGTCCAGTTTTTCCATTTGATTTTGATTATCCATAAAATTTTGATAGTAAAATGCGATTATTTTTGCTAACACATTTGGATGTATCACAATAGAAGGGTTGGAGAAGTTAGATAGATCTAATGATGTGTTATTCAAATATCCTATATTTCGTTCAATCTCAGCTAAAATATTGTTAAATGTAAAATTTAAATTTCTTGAAAGTAGGCTTCTAGTCACAAATACTGGATTTACATGATCCATTGAATTCCCTGTTATTGAAACTTGATTTTTTAGAGAAGTGTAATTTAATATACTTGATCCAGTGTTATAGATGATCAAATTTTCTTTTTCAATTCTAATATCAAACTCAAATTCAATTCTGTCAAAATTACTAATATCAATATTATTACTTAAATCCCAAATTAGATCTGAATTCAAAGAAACTGAATTACTTGTATCACCCTTGACCAATTTACTCTTTGGCTGTTTTAATCCAGGAAATTGATTTATTAATAGTTGTTTACTAGTTGAATGAGGTTCAGTGAGTTCCTTCAATTTTTGAGTGGCACCAATATTAAAACTTACCTCTTTTAATCGTTTTGATGTAGATATTAATCTTAATGCAACACCAGACCTTGAAATATTTTCACTTGATAATTCCTGATTCTGTTTAATCAGACTAGTCAAAATATTACTGTTTTGAAGGAATATCTCATATGAACTTACCCAATTAATCCTATCAACTAAAGATTTAACCTCATCAAAAGTGTTTAAATTAAATTCTTCCAAACTCATAATTTCACCTAGTTTATTTGCATTTCATCGATCACAAAAGCAGGAGAAATAGCGCCTATATGAATATTTGAATTCATTTTAAGACATCTTGCAGGAAAATATTCTACATCACGACCTATTGCAGTTATCTTGCTTAATGAGTTTAATGAATTACCAGATAATATTAAAGGTCCAGTGATTTCTTTGATTTCACCTCTATCAATTTGATAAGCAAATTGACTGATTATGTTATATTCACCAGTATAGATTGATGTGCTTGCTGAAAATGTAGGGCCGATATAATACCCATTGTAAACTTCCTCTATCAACTCTTCAAATGTATGGTTTTTTGGTTCAATAAATAAATTGGTTTGTCTTGGTTTAACAGGAGTGAGATACGAGTCTGCTCTTGCATTTCCAGTACTAAAGGTGCCTAATTTTTCAGCTGTTTCTTTTGTATGTAAATAATCAACTAAAATACCATCATCAACTAGCAAAGTACCAGTTGATTTTGTGCCTTCATCATCATATTCAAGCCAACCAGTGGAGCGTAAATGAGGATCATCAACAATAGTGACTATTGAAGAAGCTACTTTTTGACCAATTCGACCTGTTAAGAAAGAATTTCGATTAATAATTTGATCTGCTTCACAACCATGTGCAATTGATTCATGTGCCAGGCTAAAAGCTGTATCAGGCGATAATAATACTTTATGTTTACCTTTTACAACTTTTTGATATCGCTCTATCCTTTGTATCTCATCTACCATATTATTCACAACTTCAATAATATAATCAACATTCAAATTTTCTTTCTCAATTCCACCTATGTTTTGTGTTCTTGAAATTGTATTCTGCTTATTTAGAAGTGTAATTGAAACAATCCCTAAGCTAAATTTTTGAGATATTTGATGATTCATTGTCGACTGAAATAACTTCGATAAAAATTCTCCATATATATCAACTGAATAGGATATGGTGGATTTGTATTCATTTAATATATCACGTATGATTGAAGATAATTCATATAACTGATCTAAATATGAATCAATCCAAACGCCATCATTCAATATATCTAAATCTCTCTTAATAGGTTGATAATTATCCCTTGTATTCTTTTTCCCTTCTTTCAATATAATTCTATCAACTAGATTTGTCATATCACTGAGTGTATTTGTAGGAAAGTTAGATGAATAAAATACTTTTCTAGATCCATGTTGTATTTGAAATCCAGTCCCATGATCGATATTTTGTTGTAAATTAATATTATCCTTTGATGTTACTGTTAAATTAAATGAATGCTTGTATTCCTGCCGTGCGCTTATGTACTCAATTCCCTTATTATACATAGATGTTAAAAGAGAGAAATGATCATCTAATTCAATATTTCTTACTTGCATTAACTAATGATATCAACTTAACAAAGAAAATAAAGCTTTATCAATTCATGATAGATTATTATTTCATAATAAAGAATATTTAACCATTTCAAAATAAATATTTTAAATAAATTAAGATTATGGCTTAAATAAGGGAAAGTTTTGTCTGAAATTGAAGAAGCGATAAAGAGTTTAATCAACCTCGGTTGGTCGGAATATGAATCTAAAATATATGCAGCAGTAATAGAACAAAATCGATCCACAGCCGCACAAATTGCAAAAAAATCACATGTACCTCCAAATCGTGTTTATCAAATACTAGATAGATTGGGAGAAAAAGGAATAATTAAAAAAATACAATCCAAAGGAGGACCAGCAATATATGAATTTATTCATCCAGAGGAAGTATTAAAAAGAGATTTGAATTCATTTCAATCATTAATTACCAATGCAACTGACTCTGTAAGCAAGCTTGTTAAGGAAAATTCAGATGATTTATCCTTAAGAACATATACTTTTATCGGGAGAAGAGAATTAAGATTACATCTAAGAGATACTATTAAAAAAGCTCAAAATGAAATACTAATGTATGTTGATTCCATAATCGAAATTAAATCAGCAGATTTGATAGATATAATTAATGAAAGAGATAAAAAGATAAAAATGAAATTATTGACACCTGAAAGAGGGATAAATGATGCATTTGAGAAAGCAGTTGTCTCAGAACTAAAAAATGTAGATATATTAATTACTGAAGATGCATTTGCATCAGTAACCGTAATTATTGACTCTTCCTCTCTTTTATTTGTAAGTTATGCCTTTCCTTACGAAAATAGCGAAGTTAGAGATTATTTTGGGGTTTATATTGAGGATCGAAATACATCAAGACTTTTCAAAAGATCATTTATTACATCTTGGGAAATTGGAATTAAACCGCAAATAGAAGAAAATAAAAAAGAGAAAAATAA
>JAOUKW010000391.1 GCA_029882335.1 Candidatus Heimdallarchaeota archaeon
ATTTGAATGCAGCAATTAACCTGGCTTCGTCCACGATCCGAAGCAGAAGCTGATTTCAGCTAGTTTGGCAGATTTTCCAAACTTAAAGATCTAGTGTATCTAGACTAAAATTAGTTGTAAGTTCTATCATATTATGGCATTTTTGATAAGATTGAATTTTAGCCGTATTCTTTCCAGTTGGTTTTGGATTCAAATCACAACAATTATAGAATCCATATCGATTAATAAATTCCGACTTCAGATCATCAATATGATCATTTATTTCATCTGGGTTAAGATTTGCATCTTGTAATAAATAGTTTAAAGTTATTATAGAACCAGATAAAGCTCCACAAATTGATTTTCTATCAAATCCCTTGTCAAAACCGATCAGGAGGTTGGTAATTTTCTCTGTTTCATGATGATTTATTTTATCAAGGATTAATTTAGCTGTAATTTTTGCACAATCAAATTGAGTGTCATATTCACTCGATATTGAAGTAATATTAATTCTATTCATATCAAAAAATTTGATATGGAATTTATTAACATATCGTGGTTTAAAAAGACAAATTATTTAAAACTAATCTTAATATAGTAAATTTATTGATACTGAAAAATTAATCAGTCTAAAAGAAAATATAATCAGAATTTCAGATAAATAATTGACAATCATTCTTACTATTACAATATAGGTCTATAGTAAATTTTTCTAATATTACTATAGCGTTGATAAAAATTCAATTGGTCAGAACAAACTATTTTCTAACTAGTTATTCTTTATTTAATATATGGCACATGATGTTGATCCTCTTCAAATTACTGCTGCTACCTTGATAGCTCTATTAAGTATAACTATTGTAGGTATATTGTATAAACGAAGAACTAAAACAGGTATTCAGGCACTTGACATACTAATATACCTATTTACAGCAATGAGTTTTCTTGGTGTATTTGAATTAATTTCTGTATTTTTACATGACTCTATTCCATTTTTCCTTCCTGATGATGAAATCATCATGTTGGTAATTCATCCGGTTCGTTTCACGAATTTAGTGATTATCGTGATTTTATTTGTTTTTGGTGAGAGTATTTTAAGTCATAAGGTAAATATATATCGTTTATCTGCATTAATAGTACTAATTAGCGGTATGGTGTTTGTTGGTATTGTTAGTCTATCGTTAGGAGAACCAATTAAGACAAATGATATAATTCCATTTGCTAATTCAACAAAATTTGATGAATTTATATTTGATTTACTGCAGTTATTCGTAATTGGATATATCTCATATGTTTTCTTTCTTCAATTCACTTTTCATGATTCCAAACAATTTCGTACATACATTGGATTACTCTTAACCGCATCTTTCCTTTATTCAATTGCAATGATCATTGAAGTCATAGAGCATTTTACTTCCAAAGTAAAGGTGGACGCTTTTATTTCTGCATTCCCAACAATCGCCCTTATAGCCTATGTATATATTAGATATCCAAATATGATTTATTTGGTCCCTACTGATATTAAATTTTTACAACTTGTTGATGTAAAATCTGGTTTACCATTATATGTGGCTGAGTTTGAGGAAGATGTTGATACCTTAGATTTTCTTGTTGGTCCTGGTTTATCTTCAATTAGAACCTTATTAGTGGAACTATTAGAAGAAAAAGATCATATATTCCGATTAAAATCATTCTCCTATTCAAATGGATTTTTAGTTTTTGAAGAAGGTTCAGGTTTAGTTGCTATACTTCAAACTGATAGACTATCCCGAATATTACTAACTTCCTTGAAATTTTTCATACATGAATTTGAAAAAATATTCGCGGATCAAATTGCTAATTTTAATGGAGAAATCGTTGCAGTAAATGGTAATTCTCCTGATGATGTGCTAAGAAAATGCATTCCTATTGTGGTTGCCAGACCAATACTATCCTCTCTTAAATAAGATACTTGGTATCAATGATTTACTGGTTCTGTGTAATATATTAATCATCGAACCATACATTCACTTTTCAAATCATAGACTTTATTTTTATTTGTATCCAAAATATTTATATGTTGTAATTGATCTTTTATCTCATGAAGGATGATACCCAACTCTTTAAAGAATTGTGGGATTTCAGAGACCCTGTTGCTACACATGATACATTCATAAAGTTGCTGAATAAAATACAAGTCGATGATGACCCCAATTACTACATTCAATTATTAACCCAAATTGCCCGAACATTTAGTTTGAGATTAATTTTTGATAAAGCACATGAATTCTTGGATAAGGTATTTGAGTTATTAAATACATATCCTGCAGAAGATCTTACTATTGCTTGGATACGTTATTACCTGGAATTAGGTCGGACACACAATTCAAATAATGAGAAAGAACAAGCAAGAAAATACTTTTTGAATGCATGGGAATTGGCTAAAGATAATAATGTAGATGGATATGCGGTGGATGCTGCACATATGATGGGGATTGCAGAGGTTCCCGAAAACCAATTAGAATGGAATATGAAGGCAATTAAATTTGCAGAGCAATCTGATAGTGACTCTGCCAAAGGATGGTTGGGACCATTGTATAATAATACTGGCTGGTCGTATCATGATCTTGGAGAGTACCAAAAAGCAATGGATTTATTTAAGGCAAGCTTACAATGGAGAGAAGACAAAAAAGACCTAAATGGTACTTTAATAGCAAAATGGACAATCGCTAGAACTTACAGGTCAATGCAAGATATCAATAAAGCACTGGAATTACAGCTTGAACTCAAATTAGAAAGAGAACAACATGGATTAATGGGTGATGGATATAATTTTGAGGAGATTGCTGAATGTTATCTCTTGAAGGGTGAGGACGAATTAGCAAAAAAATATTTCAAACGAGCATTTGAATTACTCTCTAACGACCCTTGGTTGGTGAAAAATGAGAATACAAGACTAGACCGACTTAAAACATTGAGCTTATGAGAATTCTGTACTTGATTTAAAATTGCTCAATATGATCGAATAGTGGGCTGGTGTGATAAAGGTTAAGTATTAATCAATCAAATTTTATGAGTTTAAATACTATACAAGTTATTAATTACATGACAAATTTCATAAAAAATTTGATACGTAAAAATACCAACCAACTTTTGATGATAGGAATTCTTCTATCATTCTTACTATTTTCACTGGGTTCGACTGGTGCATGTATTGATAAAAACACTGGTTTAACCTACCCATGTCAATTATAATTCATAGATTAAAATTATATTACTCATTAGTTTATTTTGCAATTCACTTTTAAAAATATTTAATTTTTCTATAGAAATAATACTATCTTTTAGGTTAACATAGGTTTCAATTATTCCAAGTAAATCAGTTCTTAACCATTTATTATTTATTTGATTAATTAAATCATTAATCTTTCTTAAATCTAAGGGCAGATTATTGAAAGTTAAGATATAGGTAATATACCCAAAATATTTAATTATATCTGGCACTGTTTTATTTTGCAAATTCAAATATAATTCTTCTATTATCTGATTTGGGAAAAGCTCATCTGTAGATGTCAACATTAAATTATGAATAGCACATATTAAATAAATAGATCTAATTGTTATATCACTTTTATCGTCACGTTTTTTCAATTTATTAATTAATTTATTAGCATCCAAAAAGAACCCGGCTTTGTGATAGTTAAAATACAATTTAAATAATATCACCATGACTAAATAATTATCTTTTGGATTAGATAGATATTTTAGGGATTTTTGTAAGAGATTAATCGATCTGTGGTAATCTCCATTATTTATTGCAATTTCTGATAATTTATTTAGAGATAAAACCATGAAATCTTTCTCGTTAATCTTATTTGCAGTCTCTAGAACTAGTTTATAATAGTTTTCTGCTTTCTGAAATTTTCTCTCTAATAATAATATATTTGCCAAATTAAAATAATTGGAGATGATATCACTATTCGTAC
>JAOUKW010000057.1 GCA_029882335.1 Candidatus Heimdallarchaeota archaeon
GACCATTAATAGTCATACTTACCGAAGTTACATTTGAACTTAGATCAAATCCTGCATATAATCTCTCCATATCCTCAACACTACAAATAGAAACACCACTTGTACCAATTTTTCCATAGATATCAGGTCTTTCATGAGGATCTTCACCATACAAAGTTACAGAATCAAATGCAGTAGATAAACGTACAGCCTTGTGATCTTTAGATAAATAATGAAATCTCTTATTTGTTCTTTCCGGAGGACCTTCACCTGCAAACATTCGGGTAGGATCTTCTTCTGTTCTTTTAAATGGAAAAACACCTGCTGTATAGGGAAACTCACCAGGAACATTCTCTAATTTTATCCATTGTAATATCTCACCCATATCTTTAAACCTAGGTAAACAAATCAAAGGAATCTTAATATTGGATAATGAGGTTGAAAACGTTGGTACTACAATGGTTTTACCCCTTACGGAATATGAAAATTCATCAGATTGATATGCAGAAACCAAATCATCCCAATCATCTAGTAATCTCTGATTTTCCTCCGTGATTTGTTGTTTGAGTTCAGATATTTTTCCATCAATTATACTTATATTTTTTTCATCAAAAGCATCAAATAATAATTCACGACTCGATGATAATTGCCATACTTTTCTTGAAAATTCTGCCTGTTGATAAACTTCTTCCTTATAATTCTCAACTGTTTCTGCAATTTCAGCCAAGTATCTCACTCGTTCTGGTGGCACAATAAATTGTCTATTTGAATTTCCAGTTGGTAAATCTTGTAGGTTGCTTAATTGTGATTCAAAGCCACCGTATTTTTCATTGAGAAATGCCATTAATGCAAGATAAAGAGAATTCACCCCTGCATCATTGAACTGAGATGCCATTGTTCCGAAAATAGGTAGAGTTTCATCAGGATTTTGATTGAAATCAAATAATTTTCGACCCCTCCTATACTGCTTCCTTACATCACGTAGAGCATCAATAGAACCTCTACGTTCAAATTTATTAATAACTATGAAATCAGCATAATCAATCATGTCAATTTTTTCCAATTGAGTTGCAGCACCATAATCTGCAGTCATCACGTAGATAGAACAATCAGTGAGATCAATAATCTCAGTATCTGATTGACCAATTCCACTTGTCTCCACAATAATTAAATCGAAATTTTCTTTTTTACAAATATTAATTGCCTGTGATATTGCTTTGCTGGTAGCTACATTCGCTCTCCGAGTGGCAAATGAACGCATAAATATACGATCGGAATAAGTTAAAGAATTCATTCGTATTCTATCTGCTAGGAGTGCTCCACCTGTTTTTCTTTTTGTGGGATCAACCGATAAAATAGCCACTCTTCTAGTATTAAAATCATTTACAAATCTCCTAACCAATTCATCAGTCAGAGATGACTTACCCGCTCCACCGGTACCTGTAATCCCCAGTACAGGGATCAATGAATTCACCTCTTCTGCGGGTTCAACATCTATTTTCTTACCTTCAAGAATGGATTCTTCAATTAAAGATATTGAATTGGATACAGCAGTAAAATTGGATTTCAAGTAATTTTTGGATTTCGGGGGGAAATCGCATTCCTTCAAGATGTAATTAATCATTCCTTGTGGTCCCATTTCCCTACCGTCGTCTGGAGAAAAAATTCTTGAAATACCATATTCATGGAGTTCCGCAATTTCATCAGGAATTATTACACCTCCACCTCCTCCAAATATTTTAACATGCTCATATCCATTTTCATTGAGTAAATCTCTCATGTATTTGAAAAATTCAATATGACCACCTTGATAACTGGAGATGGTAACACCCTGAACATTTTCTTGGATTGCAGCATTAACGATATCTTTTACACTACGATTATGCCCAAGATGAATAACTTCTACACCTGAATCCTGTAATATTCGTCGGATCATGTTAATACTTGCGTCATGACCATCAAAAAGAGATGTTGCACTAATAATTCTTATTTTATGCTTGGTTTGGTAAATATCTCCTAATTCAGTAAATTGCATTGGTTCAAGATTATATTATTCTCCGCTAAGAAAATTGTTATGATATGTATGAATAATAAAGATGAAAATTTTTTCACAGTTTTCAATTTAGATAAAGTTAATATTCTAGAATTGACTTATATAAGGATATTATGAAAACAGATAACATTGATGTTAAATTACTTAAATTACGAAAAATGCTGATACAAGTCGCACTAATGGATGGTAATATATCCAAAGATGAACAAAATATCATTAATAATGTAGATATGCATATTCCGGATTTGAAAAAAATCATAAAAAAAGCATATGGTGATGGTGTTGTCACTGAAGAAGAAAAAGTAAAAATCCATAATTATCTCAAACAGATTATGAATAATGCGGTTTCTGTGGCAAAAACGGATAAAAGACTGGAGAATGAAGAACAAATTCTATTACAGCAAATAAAGAATATATTGATTTTAATTCAGCAGGAAGTTTCAATAGCCTAATTATGATAAATAAATATGTTCATATTATTTTCATCGATGAATCAATTCTTTAATCATTATGATATGAATTATATTGAAGAATTTAGGTAGCTAAATAATGGATAAACTGACGTACAAGAGTATTGGAAATGGATCTAATTTATTTTGTTTAATTCATCCTTTTCCAGCCAATAATAGAATATTTGATAAAGTTACAAGTTATTTAGAAGCAGATAATTGGAAAATAATTCTCCCTGATTTACCAGGATTTGGAGAATCACTTGGTGATGAAAATAAGGAAAATTGGTCAATGAATGAACTTGCAGAACAAATTAATTTAATAATTGACGACTTAAACTTTGAAAAATTAGTTCTTGGTGGCGTTAGTATGGGAGGATATGTAACCATGGCATATGAAAAATTATATCCAAATAAAGCAAATGCATTAATATTAGCGAATACTCGTGATTCAAAAGATAGTGATGGTGGTCAATCTCGAGATGTAGCTATTGAGATGATACAGTCGGGAGAAAGAAATAAATGGATTAAAACATTCTTAATCCCCAAATTATTTGGATTAACTACCTTAACCACTAAGAGAAAAATCATGTTGGATGCATTAGAACTAATATCAAATACTCCTGATTATGCATTTATTCAAAGTTTAAGAGGAATGAAAATGAGAGAGGATAGTAGAGATTTACTAAGCAAGATTGAAATCCCAGTATTAATCATAACTGGTGAAGAAGATGAACTAACAGGTCCCTCCATAGCTCAAGAAATGATGCACTCGTATAAGAAGGCGCAACTGGAGATAATAGCAGAAGCAGGTCATTACGCACCAATTGAAAACCCTGCAGAATTCGGTACTGTTATTCACAAATTTCTAAAAACAATCTAAGTTTACCTAGGAGATATTTTTTCTCAAGCATGAAGATATTTCCTCATAAATCTCATCAACCAAGTCACCTGCAACATGTAATAATTGAGATATTATTATTGATGATAATTGATAATATACTTCTCTGCCAACTCTTTGCGCTTTTACAATATTACAATCTTTCAAGCTTCTCAGATGTGATGACACATTTGGTTGTCCGAGTCCAGTTAACTCAACTATTTGAGATACATTCATTGGTTGTTCAGAAAGACATTGAAGAATTTGTAATCTAGATAAATCAGATAGCCCAGTGAAAATCCTTGATTTCAATTTTAATCTATCTACTTTTAATGTTTCCACTAGCTATAAATATGTTATTTGTGATTATTAAGATTTTAGTACACCAATTGTATTTATTACCACATTGATATTATTTATAATCATATTTCCAATTACTAATCATAATTGTCGTATATTTTCGCAATTTATATTATAATTTTAATTTTATCAAAAATTGTATCTTGAGATGGTCATTACTGAAAATACGTAGTTATCTCGATACACATTTTAGGAGTGAATCATCGTTTATGTAAATTATCTAAAACTAGTAGTTATTGCTTAAATATTTAACATTCTCCAATCATAATCTTCCTCTGCCATGAGGACGCAACATGATGAAGCAGATTGATCTATAATTTGTAATTTTTCTGAATTTTCACATATCTGATGAGAAAACTCAACAATATCCACTAAGTCCGGCATTCTATCATAACCCATATTTTCTCTTGCATCACCTACTGATACAAATCCCTTTGCTTCAAGAAAATGTGCCCCTGACATATCAAATAACTTAGCATATTTCTCAGGTTCTACCATATTTTTTCCTTTGACTAATGTTAATCGGATTACTTTTCTTGTATTTAGACTTGGCATTAGATTAATCGTTTCCATGAGTGATTGCCAAGCTTCTTTTGGATTAAAGGGTCTAGTAATTGCAGAATGAGCTCTAGGAGAAGCACCAGCAAGTGTTAGATAAAGTTGGGTTGGAAGGTTTTGCAATTCTGCAAGTACTTGGGGATGTGTACCATTAGTAACAAGAAATGTAGATAATCCTTTTTTATGACAAATTCCGAGAAATTCATCCAAATGCTTGTACAACGTAGGTTCTCCAGAAAGGGAAATTGCCACATGTTTTGGTTGATTTGAATCTTGCCATTTTTCTCGATCTACCTTGGGATGACCACCATAACCACTCATTAATTGTAATTGACCCCTGATCATCTCTTCAACAATTATTTCTGGGTCATCATGATTAAAACCATCCATTGAATCACCCAGTGCATAGCTTTCAGATCGCCAACAGAAGAGACATCGTTCGGTACACCAAGTCAATGCAGGACTCATTTGGATACATTGAAAAGAATTGATACCATAGAATTTGTTTTTATAACAACTTCCTTGATCCTGAATATCTTTTTTAGTCCAATGGCAAAGTTTTACACCAGAATGATTTCCAACTAAGAAATATTGTTGTGATTTTAATTTATCTCTTAATTCTTGATTAATACCTAATTGTAGATTTACAATAGGTGAGTCCATAATTGATATCTACATTTATTATTTATCAATAGTCTGATAGAATCACTAACGTATACTTAATGGAATTTGAACAAAGAATTTCAAATCGATGCTATTTTTTTATTGTATTAATCCGATGATTATAAAACCTAAATTGAATATATAACAGTATAGCTTTTAATTTTTTCTCAATAGAGGTGGGTTACATGTCATCTTCGGACGACCAAATTAAAGAAGCCATAGAAATTTTGACACAAATATCGGAGGATCAAAGTGTCCCGAGAAATATCAGAAGAACTGCAATTAAAAGCGTAGAAACATTAAATGATAAAGAAATGGATATTGCTGTAAGAGCAATTAATGCCATTGAATTATTAGAAGATTCTACGTCGGATCCAAATTGTCCATTTCATTGCCGAACAATGCTCTGGCAAGCAATTACTCGTTTAGAGTTGCCAGGAGAAGATGATGACGATGAATGGGAATATTATGATGAAGAAGACGAGGATTACGTCTAAAAGCACCATAATATCGTCATTGGCGAGGTACTCAAGTCTGGTCCAAGAGGATGGTCTCGAATTCCAAACTGGTAAGAGCTAACCATTGTGCTACGCACTCGAGGGTTCAAATCCCTCTCTCGTCACTAAGTAAGAGTTAACATTTTATCATATCTTCTGCTTTCTTTTTCTAGGGATGTATCATCATAATTTGAAATAAATAATTTTTTACGTATTTGAATAAAAACAGGATAATTTACTGCCTCTCCAACAAGAAGAGCTTCTCCTACACCAAGATCAGAAATTAATCCCAAGGTCTCAGCATTTATGCCCTCTGATGTTCGTCCAATGTAGGTTAAATCATGTGGATTCAATATTCTAAGAATTAAGTGAGAGTTACATTGCGATAGTGCTGTAGTTGATAGATTAATCGGTCTCTGACTAATTAAAACCAATGAACATAAAAATTTCCTACCTTCTCTTGCTATTGTATGTATAATTGATTTGGATTCACTACTCTCAATTTCAGGACAGAATTGATGAGCTTCTTCTATGAAATTAATTATTGGTGGAATTACCCTAGTTCGTCTCAATTCAAATAATCTAGTAAGAAAATAGTGAACAATAATACGTTTTTTCCACAATGAAGTAAATGATGACAAATCAAAAATAAGTAATTTACCTGGTTGAATCTCGTTTTCCAACATTGGATTCTCAGTACTACTAAATAAATATGAATTTTGTAGTTGCAACATCCATCCAAAAAGAGCCTCTTTAACCAGTGGATTCATTTCTCTCTGTTGAATATTACTTATTATTTGATCTATAGTAAATGGTTTTTGTTGGGCAGATAATGATTTTAAAATCAATGATAATTCTCTTCCTTGAGCATGACTCATAGAAGGTATAATTTTGTAAAAGTCACCCACACTCATATTATTTAGTGCCAATTTAATATCTGAACCTGAATATACAACTACCTCTGAATTCTCAAATACAGGATTATTGGTGATGGATTTCAATCCTTTATACTCCCCATGTACATCAAAAAGTACTATACAGGGTCTCCCCTGATTAATTTGCCGTCTCAATAATTCTTCAATTAAAACTGAGGTAGTGTATGATTTTCCACCTCCTGAAATAGATAAAATTGCCAAATGTTTTTGTAAAATCCTATCTAAATTTATCTTTGCCAACACTTTGGATTGTTTTACTTTTCCTAAATACATACCATTAGCATCCATACCTAGAAACTCTTCAAGTATATTTTCAGACACAGAATAGACCTTCACACCTGGCATCACTGGTTTTGTTGATCGTTGTTTAATGGAATTAAGATAACTTCCCAATATCTTTACCTTGGCAATTAAATAATCCCACCTATCTGCGGGATAAATTGTATTTAAAGCAGAAGATGTAGAAGAACCATGGATAATATCTGCTGAAGAGTAATATCGATTAACTCTCCGTAAAGATTGAATTACACCAAGAATTTTCTCATCCATATGATCTACTTGAATAAATGTTCCATTTTCGATTGAATCTCGAATTGTACTTTCTGAAATTACGAAATGAAATTCTTGTGGAGTTGGTGTTTCATGAGTTGCAATAACAACCCCTATTTCTCGATCCAAAATAATATATCTATACGATGGTTATTTATAAAGATGAGTGGGATACTTGAAAGTGAATTAACTTAGTTGAGAGTAGAAATGACGCCTTTTTCTTAGTATTTCAAGTGGAATATCTAATTGAATCGAGATTTGATCTAAAACCATTTCTAAATGATGTTGAGTAAGTTTAGCTCGATCATCGGCTTCAATAATTATCGTAGGTATAGCAGATGGCAATCCATGATTTGTTAATACTAGTAAAGCACTTATGGCTAATTGCAATTTTTCCGGTACCATAGTTCCATCACTCAATACCTCAAATCTGATGGGAAAATCAAAATGTGCGGCTTTCACATATGATGCTAAAATAAATTTATCTCCACCTGAAACCCATTTAGGTAATGATGACTTTAACCAAGCCGTTCGGGCTTTGTCAGACAAGAAATGAGATAGCATGAATTCATCACTTATATTTTCCAAATTCTTTCTCCATCCAGAAAGGGTACCTAGACCAATTGATTGATCATTAATCCAAATATGAAGATTTCTAATTAACTGATTACAAAATTCAGATGATCTAGAATCCTTTACTATCCCACATAATATTGTTCCTTTTTTATGAGCTACATCTATTAATTCACGATAAATTTCCTTTACATCCAGCTCAGCCTGTTTAATAACAGAATTACTATACTCAATAAAATCTTGATTTAGAGGGGATAATTTACCATCTATGAAAACGATTGTAGGATTGTAATTATTAATTGTATCAATAACTGTTTTATACTCAATATACAATCTTTTCAATGTAGAAAGACGAGAAAATTCATGTCGAGAAGATAATGAAGGATGGAAAAAAACTTCTGGTACGGGATCAATGGAGGGTACATATGAAGCATTTACTTTAGAACCCACACCCTGAAATACAACTCCAACAGCGCGATAAAGGATTAGATCAAAACCACTCATTGCTTCACTTATTAAACCTCCATCAATCGCTGCAATTTTTGTAACATCAGATATTCTGGGAATAATCTCAATTGACAATCTTTTTTCAAACCAAGGTTCACCTAAATCAGGTAAAGAATCCATCATTCTTCGAAAATTTGTTATCCAGAGTCTTTGCTGTTCGATACGTTTTTTCTCTGCATTAATTACAGCTTCTAATTCATCAAACATATTATGCAGATTTCCTACCCGTGGATCTTTGAATTGCAGCTTTGATCAATCCTTCGTAAGGTGGCGATGGTTTCCATGGTGTACTTTTAAATTCGGGATGGTACTGAACTCCCATAAAGTACGAATGATTGGACAATTCTAGTGTTTCTAGTAAATGACTATAAAAACCTGTGAAAATCAAATTCCCATCTTGTAATTGATTAAAATAATTTTCATTTATTTCATATCTGTGTCGGTGTCTCTCATTTATCTCAAGCGATCCATATAATTCTGCAATCTTTGTTCCTTCTTTCAAAGTTATAGGATAACTTCCTAATCTCATAGTTCCACCTTTATTTTTGATATCTTTTTGTTCCTCTTGAAGACAGACAACAGGATATGGAGTTGATTCACTAATTTCAGTTGAAGATGCTCCAGCTAAGCCAATTACATTTCTTGCATACTCAACTACAGCGAGTTGAAAACCTAAACAAATTCCAAGAAAAGGAATATTTTCTCTTCTACTATATTGAATAGCTGCTATTTTTCCTTCAGTTCCACGATCACCAAAACCACCAGGAACCAAAATACCATCTACTTCGTTAAGTTTAGCTATATTTTCAGGATTACTCTCAAAATCTTCAGTGGCATAATGACGTAGTTCAACATTCCACCCAAATTTTAAAGCTGCATGTTTCAGTGCCTCATTTACAGATATATAAGAATCAACTAAATCAGTATATTTTCCGGGTATTCCAATAATTAACTTACCATTTATTTTTTTATGTTGATTAAGTAAGCTTTCCAAGCTACTCCAATCGGGTGTATCCAAAGAAAGCTGTAATTTTTTACTTAATAAATGACTAATTTCTTGACTATCCAATAATTGAGGTGCTTCAAATACAGAGGACAAATCAGGTAAATCTAGCACTGCTTCTCTTTCTACATCACAGAAAAAGGCAATTTTTTGTAATGTTTTAGTATCAATTGGAACTTCGCTTCTACAAATAATTAAATCAGGAACTAATCCAGATGCTCGTAATTCACGAACAGAATGTTGTGTAGGTTTAGTTTTATGTTCTGAAATATGCCTTGGATAGGGAACATACGTAACTAACACAAATAACGAATTTTCTTCAGGAATATTCATATGTAATTGCCGAATTGCTTCCAAGAATGGTTGACTTTCGATATCACCTATTGTTCCTCCTACTTCAACCATCATAATATCACTTTTCGAGGTTTCTTCAATCTCTTTGAATCGAAGCAAGATTTCATCGATCACATGAGGTACTACCTGCACGGTTTTACCCAGATACTCTCCCCTTCGTTCCTTTTGTATTACGCTGTAGTATATTTGACCAGTAGTAATATTTTGTTTACGACTCATCGGTTCTCCAAGAAATCGTTCATAATGCCCAAAATCTTCATCCAGCTCACCTCCATCATCAGTCACAAAAGTTTCTCCATGTTCCATCGGATTCATGGTACCTGCATCTATATTCAAATATGGATCAATTTTTACAATAGTTGCTTTCTTATTCCTTACTTGAAAATTCTTGGCAATTGCAGAAGTTACGATTCCCTTTCCTAACCCGGAAAGAACACTACCAAGCACGAAAATATACTTAGTGTTTTTTGGCATATTGGCAATAGCATGTGGATGTATTTGTTATTTACGATTAAAATAAATTAAAAGGAATATTTCTTCCATTAACTTAATTCATTTATTAATAATATAGAATAATTAAATTTGTAATTATTAAATCTCTCATTAAATTCTAACCTAATTAACATGTATGCGCCTTGATTAAAACAAATATATGAAGTATTAACTTTGAAACTATACGAAATCATGATAATATCTAGTCAATATTTTATAATTCAGAATTATCTAGGAAATTATCTCAATATTTTATCCCGCTTTTTAGGAGTGTTAACTTCAGAAAGCGAAGAATTTAAACAAAAAAAAGAAGAATAAGAAAAATTTATCAAGGTAATATCATTTAATATTTTGTGACAGATTTAAGTCTTGAAATGCGCAGATTAAATTTTGAATTAGAAGAAAATCCAGTAAATGTTATTGCAATGAGAGACTACAAAGATTTAAGCATAGATGGAATCAATATCAACCTAATTGAAGATCATGAGACTCAATTACCTTACTGGATAGCAAAAACCCTAGAAGAAAATAATCTGGTCAAAATAATGGAGGAAATTTCGGTAACACCAAGAGCTTTATCTGAATTGGCTCATAAAGAGGGAAAACAAAGAACACTTACACCAATTGATTCACTTTTATACCAGAGGGTGATAGTTGAAATACGAAGATTACGTAAGGAAAGTACAGGTAATGCAATGAGAAAACTTACCAGTATAGAGGGAAGTTTCAACCTGATTAAACGACACAGATTTCGAAAAATACTACAAATGGCAATGACAGATCAAATGCAAAAATCAGTACAGTCAAAGCTAACATTAGAGGAAAATTGGTTATATGAAAAACTAACCCATCTATATGGAAACTGGATTAATCTCATTGGAGTTGATGCAATAGGTGAATAATTATGGCAATACAAACACCAGATGAAGTTAACAGAGCATGTTTAAACTTCTTTAAAAATTTCCAAAGCGATGATGGAAATTTTAAGTATGTTAATCGTATTAATCGCATGATTAGAGATGGAGAAAGATCTCTCGTAATTGATTATGAAGATTTAGTACTAATTGATGATGCATATGAATATGATCTTGCATCAACATTATTGGACAAACCTCATCTAATGTTGGATGAGGGATCAAAAGCACTCGCGGAACATGTAAAAATGGAAAATGCAGATTATTTCTGGGAGATTAAACATGAACGAGATAATTTTTTCCTTAGATTTTCAAACACACCAAATATTATTCATATCAGAGATTTACGCGCAAATCATGTCGATTCTTGGAAATGGATCGAAGGAATTATCGTAAGAACCACGGAGATTAAATCTATTGTTACCCATGCAGTATTTTATTGTGTTGATGAAAAGCATACTATTGATCTCTATTTTGAAGATGGAATTTTTAATAAACCCAATAAATGCAATGATTTATCATGTAAAGCCAAGGAATTTGTATTAGATCATTATCATTCAAAAATGATAGATTGGCAATACATCACTGTACAAGAACGACCTGAAGATTTACCACCAGGAGCTTCACCAAAATCAGTTCCATGCAGACTAACAGATGATATTGTTGATATTGTGAGACCTGGAGATAGAGTACAGTTAGGAGGAATCATCCGTTCTCGACCTTCAAAATTATTGAAAAAAGGACAGGTGCTAACCTTTGATATTTGGATGGATGTTAATTTCATTGAATCAACCAACAAAGAGGATGAATTCACCGATATCTCTCCAGAAGAAGAAAAACAGTTCCTTGATATGGCATTAGACCCTAAAATCCATGAACATCTTATTGATTCCATTGCACCTGCCATCCATGGATTAAGAGAAGTTAAAGAAGCAGCAATGTATATGTTGTTCGGTGGTGTGGATAAACAATTCCCAGATGGTTTCAGCACCAGAGGCCAACCAAACGTTCTCATTGTTGGAGACCCAGGTGTTGCTAAATCACAGTTACTTCGATATGTTCAATCAATTGCCCCAAGAGGATTATATACTAGTGGTAAGGGAAGCTCTGCAGCAGGATTAACCGCAGCCATCACCAGAGATCCGGAAACCAGTGAAATTACCCTAGAAGCAGGTGCTATGGTGCTGGCAGATAGAGGTGTTTGTTTAATTGATGAGTTTGATAAAATGAATGAAAACGATAGATCTGCGATACATGAGGCAATGGAGCAGCATACAGTCAGCGTTGCAAAAGCAGGAATAGTAGCAACCTTAAATGCAAGAACAGGAGTACTTGCAGCTGCAAATCCAAAGTACGGTAGATATGAACCACACCGAACATTTTCTGAAAATGTCAATTTAACACCAGCAATTTTGTCAAGATTTGACCTTGTATTTATTCTTCAAGATGAACCAAATGAACAAAACGATTCTATTTTAGCAGACCATATACTTAAACTACATAGATATCATGGTTCGACTCAATCAATAAAACCCCCTATGAATGAAGAAACCCTAAAGAAATATATTTCATATGCAAAAAGAAATTATAATCCTGCATTACTTCCTGAAGCAACAGAATTATTGGAGGAATTTTATGTAACTATGAGAAATTCCTATGGTAAATCAGGAGAAAGTGGAAAAAGTGACAGAGTAACCATCACCGCAAGACAATTGGAGGGGATTATTCGTCTTGCAGAGGCAAGAGCCAGAGCTGCTTTAAGAACTCAGGTTACCAAAAATGACGCACAAAAATCAATTGATATTATGAAATATAGTCTAAGTCATATTGCCAAAGACCCAGAAACAGGACAAGCAGATATTGATGCTCTGTATAGTGGTCAAACAGGTACAAAACGAACTAAACTAACTAAATTAATGTCCATTATTGACTTTTTATCCAGAGAATCAGGTGGTCCTTTTAGTCAAGAAAATTTAATTCAAGAAGCTAAAGATCAGGGATTAACTCAAGAATATGTGATGGGAGTGATACAACAAATGAGAAGAGATGGTACTTTATATCAACCCAAACCAGGATGGTTTGACAAACCATAAAGGAGTTGATATAGTGTGGTAAAGATAATATAGGTGTCAATATTGGACATAAAAGAACTCCCAGTACATCCGGATTTAATTAAAATCCTTAATGATGATGGAATTCAAACATTATTTCCACCTCAAGTTGAAGCAATCAACAAGGGATTGTTAGAAGGAAATAATATTGTTGTTGCCATACCAACTGCTTCAGGTAAAACCTTACTTGCACTGATGGCTATCACATCCACACTGCGTAGATACCCAGGTGCTAAAGCAATATATCTTGCACCACTAAAGGCCTTAGCTGGAGAGAAATATCAAGAATTTAGTAAATATACGAAAGAATTAGGGTATAAGGTAGCTATTAGCACTGGCGATTTAGATGAAACATCTACATGGTTGGCAAAAAGTGATATAATAATTGTAACCAATGAAAAATTTGATTCACTTATTCGACATGGAGTTAGTTGGTTAAACGAAATTAAAGTTGTGGTCTCCGATGAGGTTCATCTCATACATGATGGATCCAGAGGACCGGTACTTGAAGTCGTATTAACATTAATTAGAAGAAATTTAATTGATTGCCAAATTATCGCTTTATCAGCAACTATCAGTAATGCGCAGGAAATCTCAGAATGGCTTGATGCAGAATTAATATTTTCAACTTGGAGACCAATAAAATTAAAAGAAGGAGTATGGTTTAATGGAAAAATTACATATTCTGATGGATCAACAGTAGCGATTGGAAATGAAAAGATGAATTCAAGCTACATATCACTTGCATTGGATATCGTCCAGCAAAATGCACAGTGTCTGATTTTTACCAACAGTAGAAATTCATCTATGGCCACAGCAGAACAAGTAGGTATCAATTTAAATTCAATTTTATCCAAGGAAACTAAAGAATATTTAACTATAATTGCCAAAAAAATACAAGATATAGGAGAAAATACAAAATTAAGAGAAAGACTGGTTAAAACCGTAAAAAAAGGTGTGGCATTTCATCATGCAGGATTAATCTCTGCACATCGTAGAATAATAGAAGAAGAATTTAAGGCTAGAAATATTAAAGTTATTACATCAACACCTACCCTAGCTGCAGGTATCAATTTACCTGGAAGAAGAGTTATTATCCGAACATTATCAAGATATGCTCAAGGATTTGGACAAACATTTATTCCAGTACTTGAGTACAAACAAATGGCTGGAAGAGCAGGAAGACCAAGATATGACCCATATGGAGAAGCAATTGTTATCGCAAATGCAGAAAATGATATCGACACCATACTTAATCGATATGTAAGAGCTGATTCGGAAGAAATCTATTCTAAGTTAGGTGCAGAACCTGCATTACGATCACACATATTAGCATTTATTTCTGCAGAATATGTGGATAGTATTGACAGTGTATTTGATATCATTTCAGACACTTTCTATGGGTATCAAAATGATGGTCAACTATATTTTATTGAAGAAAATGTTATCAATGTCATCGAGATTCTAGCCGATGCCAAATTGATTACACCAAATGAGCCATACAAAATTACTCCTTTTGGTAAAAGAATAACTGAATTATATCTTGACCCATTATCAGCAAGGATCATCAAAAGAGGTTTGGACAAATCTCAAAATAAAAATATTCCAAATATTGTTTATTTACAACTTCTTACTAGTACTCCAGACATTCATGCATATAGTATTAGAAAATCAGATTTTCCATATTTATTAGAAATTGCAGGTGAATATGAAGAACAATGGCTGGATGAAGGATTAGTTGATAATACTGAATTTGACAGAGAATTATTTTTTGCATCATTAAAAGTAGCCTGTATCATTGAAATGTGGTTAAGTGAAGCAACAGAAGAGGATATTAATGGTAAATTTGGAGTGTCCTCAGGAGACTTACACAATATCATACAAACAGCAAAATGGTTACTGCATAGTAGTATAGAAATATCAAAACTTTTCAAATATAAAGAGCATCAGCAAAGACTAGAAATAATAATTTCAAGATTATCCTATGGAATAAGTAAAGAACTTCTTCCACTCGTTGAGATTCAAGGAATAGGTAGAGTTAGAGCACGAACTTTATTTAATGCAGGTTACAAAAATAAGGACGACATCTTAACGGCAGATATAGAATCACTAAGTAAATTGTCTGGAATAGGAAAGACTATTGCAAATAGTATTAAAATTGCTATACAAACAGGAAGCTCAGTCCCAAACATCTCTCAGCAAGAAGAAGATGATACTCAAACTAATTTAAATTCATTTTTCGGTTAGAAAATATCATACAAATTGACCATAGCAAATAGCTAGATTTTAGTGTTTATAATATAATCTAGTTATGTGGGACATTCACATCACTGGAGCCATCATACCATAGGTCCAATACAAACTAATTGTTATGTACTAGGTACCTCTGATAATGCCATTCTTTTTGACCCAGGAGGACCTGAAGCAGAGCAGATTGCGAGACAGTTACTTGAAAAAGAGATAGAAATAAAACATGTATTCGTATCCCATGGGCATTATGATCATCTTGGTTGGGCACACACGGTACAAAAGGT
>JAOUKW010000394.1 GCA_029882335.1 Candidatus Heimdallarchaeota archaeon
ATAATGAGATATCCCCAATATTTAAAGATAGTCCGTTTTCATCAACAAAAGGAGATAGTTGGTTTACATCACCAATAATAATAAATTTCTCCGCATACAATCCAGGAATTAAGAATTCTTGAAAAGTTGTTTTGCTTGCCTCATCAAGAATGAGATAATTAAACAATGGTTTATTTTTATTACTAATATTTGATTCAACTATTAAAGAATGAGTAGTCACTCCTACTGTTGTACCACAAGTAAGTGAATTTGTCCTTAAGATTGTATTTTGAATAGATTTACTTTCACCTTTAGAGGATAGTAAATGCTCCCATTCTATTTGAGAATTAGTTTTATTACTGATTGCTCGTAATGATTTTATTTGCTCAACCTTTTTTGCATTCCAAATATTTGTTAATGTATAATCAGATGCAAAATCAGAAATTGGATGTCTATCTGGATCTCCTACACGAATTGGAAGAAATAACTTATTAATTTTATCTTTTGCTGGAAATAAAGGATCCATCAGTTTTTCAATAACATTATCAACTGCTACATGTGTAGATCCAACGAGTAGAACTTTTTGATCTCTGGAAATTAATTGATAGATTAATTCTAAAATTGTTGTTGTTTTACCAGAACCTGGTGGTCCATCTAATATAGCGAAATCCGGAGTTTCCATAGCAATTTGAACAAACTCTCTTTGCTCTTGATTTCCAGCTCTGGTATTATCTGTAAGAAATAACCAATCACTTTCCTGTAATTTCGCTCTGACAATTTGATTAAATCTAGTTTTGTTTCTATCCTCAAATAATCTTAATAATTCACGATTATGCCTTCCTGGAGTATCTTTTAATTTCATCAAGGTGTTTATGATTAGATTAATCTGTCTAACATTTGGTTTGTAATACACATTTAAACCTTTCTTTGGATTTCCTTTATCATCATAACTAATTTTCATTATCACTATTTCATATCTTTTTGATACATAATCCAGATTTTCAAATTTATCATATCTAATATTTGGTGAAAAGGATACTTTTTTCTCAGACACTAAATCTGATATTACTTGATTATCCTCAATTTTGTCATCAATTATTTCTATTTCATATAATCCTCTTCCTTCAATCTGAAATTTTTTTAATTGTCTTAATTCTTTCAATTCTTGAGGTACTTTATCAAGATCCGATTTTCTCCTCTTAATGAATTTTTTTTCAGCTTCCTCAAAATTTTGCAATTCAAAAAAATCATCCCAGTCCTTATAAATTAATTTAATTTTAATTACTTTTTTCTCTTCATGCGTTCGATAGTTATGATAATAATTTAGAAATGTTTGAATGCTTTTCCTTGAATTAATTTCTATTGCTGTTGCTTGACTCTCTTTTTCTATCCCTGGTAAATTTCGATAATACAAATTGGACATTGTTTCTCCCCTCACTTTATTGTACTATTGTTCCCACTTGACTCCCGTTAATATATTTAATTATTTTTTTTGGAGTGTTTCCATTCACAAAAAGAATTGGAATTTTTGATCTTTTTACAAAATTCAAAGCATTTGCATCAAATAATTCATAATGTCCCGGACTTTGTTTATAATTATTAATTAATTTAGCAAGTTCATCGAATGTAATACAATCTAAATCCGCTCCATCCTTACTTTCAGTTGGATTGATTGTTTTTATCTTATCATAATTGAAAAAATTAAAGATAATAGAAGCATTAATTGCCTCTGCACACATTGCAGTTGCACCATTGGTAGATTGACCTGGTATTATACCACCCATAATCAATAAATCGTTATGTTCAAAATTATAACCAACCAATTCATCATATGATTTAACCAGTTGGGATGTGTAATTCTTAAGTAACATCTTTACAATTGTTGCATGTAATTGAGTCAATAATATAGAGAGGTGATCTAGCTCAAATTGATTTGAAATCACATGTTTTAAATTGTTGACAAGTCGCCTTGTAGGTAAACCTCCCCCAACAACTAAACCTATCTTATACTGTTTTTCAATTAAATATGCAATTGTATCCATAATATCATTCATTAACTCGGTTTTAAATGTCCCTTGGTCATCAAATAGTACAGATCCTCCTATCTTAATGATAATCGGTCTAGATTGATTAATTGTAATTCTGTTTTGATTCATATTATTATTCCTCCCATTGATACTCTCCGCCTCTTTGTTTGAATTTTTCTAATGAAAAATTGGTTGAATTGAAAGCTTCTTGAACTCCTACCTCTAAAATTGATTTACCATGATTTAATCTTCCTAGTGTATTGTTGTAAAACCTTCCTTGAGGGTCAATCATCACATAACTATCAGTCATTGCATCATTGTCTTCTGCAATTGGGTTGTTACGTTTATGTATATTAAGAAATTGGAAAAATTGATCATCTGTAATTGTCAAATCTATTGCATTATCATTTTCACCTTCTATAATTAATATTTTGAATACTTTCCAGCGTAGAGGATTAACCTCCTCTATTAACCAATTCATATCCTCTTTCCAGTTTAAACTTGTTATTACTGAATTTAATTTAATTTTAATCCCAAATTTCTTAAGTAATTTTGAGTTTTGCCTGGTCTGATTTACATGTTTTCCCATTCCCCTGCCTAATTCTTCTGATATATCCTCAATGCTAGAATCAATACTTAAACCAATCCAGTCTAATGCACCATCAAATTTCTTTATATAATCCTCATTTAACTTTGAACCATTGGTAACAATCATTGTGGTTAATCCCAAAGATTTAGAAAATATAACTAATTCTGGGAGGAAGGGTACGAGGGTTGGTTCTCCACCAACAAAAGTAATTTTCTTTGTACCTTGTTCTACCAATAATTCGATAATTTTCATGGATTCTCCTAATGAAAGATAATTTGATTTGACTTGGTTGAAATGGGCAAAACAAAACCTGCATCTGTAATTACATGCCTTAATCAAATGATAATTAACAGAAATTAATTTGTTTGATATTTCTTCTTTTGTGGGGGTAGTTGGTGTTAAAAGACTTATTTGTTCAGTAATGAGCAGTTTAGGTAAGGAATGATTATTCATTAAAATATTATTATCCAGTATATATTAAATAATTTGTCTTGACAATAAACAAAAAAAGTTTACAGTAAACAACAATTTAAAAATGTCTAATTGAGATTGCATCGTGTGAGGATACAATTTGCAACCCTTGGAACTTCTCCAGAGGTTGTATTAAATGCATTAAGACATGTGCCTATGGATGAATTACATCTTTTTACTGATAATCTTGATGCTGTTGAGGTTGTAGAAATAGAAAAATTCTTCACAAATCCACCTCTTAAAATAAAAGTAAATTCTCATGTTGTTGATAAATTTGATTTAATGAATTGTATCTTAGTCATGATTAGAACTATTAAAAATGTAAAAAAAGATATTACTGGAAACGATTTTGAAATTACACTGAATATGACTGGTGGAACAAAGATCATGACCTCTGCAATGTTACTAGTTGGATATATGGTTGGAGCAAGAGTGTTTTATTTGAAAAAACTCAGAGATGATATCGGAATAGGTGAATTAATTTGGATACCTATGCCTTCAGTTTCTGCGAATAATTTAAATAATATTCAAGTTGAATTACTTGTAGCATTAAGTAAAGTAAACAAACCAATATCTTTGACTAACTTAAAAAACATGACAAGCCCAAAATCTTTGCAAGCAATGAGAAGATATATCGATTTTTTTGAAGATAATCTGTTAATCCAATCTACAAATAAAGGAAAAGAGCGTCTTATAGAACTAACCAATAGTGGAAAAATATTAGTCGCTTTGATGGATAAATAATGTTGATATTTAGCCTATTTTCTAATTTATACTCAATAAAATTAAATTTAGTATAAATATAAGTATTATGAGTCACATTGAAAGAAAAGCCAGATGTATTGATTACTTTGCTC
>JAOUKW010000393.1 GCA_029882335.1 Candidatus Heimdallarchaeota archaeon
CCTATATTCGGCAAAGTTTTTTGATTTTTCTTAATATATTGATAAAGATTATCCTTGGAGACATCTGGTCCAATAATTCGACCATTGTTATTCTCTATGAAATTTATTCCTTTTCCCATTAAATAAGATAGTAGGAATGATCCACTCCAAAAATCAACTGTCTTTCTTGCACTGGCAATAAATGGTTGAACTGGTCCAACGGTTAAATTTAATTTTTGCATCATTTTAGTACACCTTCTGGTAATCAGGAAATCTCTTTCTCTTTTTCGGAATGCCTTTTTCCATGTAATTTCCTTCTATGAATGTAGTTATTACATTCCAATCCACACCACTATATATAGTTGAAGCGTTTTCATTAATGATTTTTCCTATTTCCTTAGAACGGGTATTTGGTTTAATCTTAAATTTCCCAGTATATATTAACCTATTATTATCTGGTATGAAATCAGCCTTTATTAATATGCAAACAGCTACATATTCTGATTTTAATTTATATATTTTAATCATCAATGGAGATGCTCTTCTATCAACATTATCTGAAGTTATTTTTAAATTGAGAGATTTCATTAATTTTTCAAAATTTGGGTATTCTTTCTTAAAATCTATATTATCGATTTGTTTTGAAGTAAAATAATTATGAGGTAAACCAAATATTATCCGATTGGGGTATCCATGTTGATTAATCTTATAATTATTGTAAAATGATTTTACTAATGAATGATCACTTTTAAAATTCTGTTCTGCTGGATTTTTATTTACCATATGTTGATTCTGAAAATTCTTATCCTTCCTCCCCCAACTACGATATAATTGGAATTTAACTCCAATGGAATTCATTAATTCATAAGGATCAGTATTACTTTCAAGTAAATATATCTTAGTGTGATTTGAAAGTGCTGAATATTGTGGCATTTTTGCTTTTTTATCTAAATTAATATCTTTACAAAAAACCTTAATTTGCTCTATTAACTCATGCTTACTATTTGCAGGGGTAAAAACATCTTGATCTCTTTCATCAGTTATTTTAACAATATTAAATGATCCAAATCCTCTCCTGGATCTAGCACCGAATCCACCGAAATAATTGAAGGCCTTTAATGCATTTATTAATGAAAGAAATTTTACCTCCTCACCTTTCAAGTTATGGTAAATTTTGATTTCAACAACAAATTCTTTGAAATATTTAGTCCAATTATTTTGTGGGAGTGGAAATGTATATCCCAAATACTTTATACCATAGCTTTCACTATTCCTAGAAAATCTTGCCATGTTACTGGTTTGTTTTTTGATAATTTTACTCGAAAGAAATATCTTTGATTGCCCTATATTCTGGTCAGAACTGCCAAAAATTTCAGCTTCATCATTTCTTAATTGTTTCAAATCTGTATAATCATTATAAATAGCCCTCCACCAGTAACGTAGAACACCTTTAAAAGAACTTAACCTAAATTCAATTTCATCTCCAGAACCTTTCGAGAAAAAAGGCGTATTTAATTCCAATGTGACGTTTAATGACTTCATAACAACCCTAACCTAATTTTGAATTTCTATTTATTAACTTCAAATTATTATCATCACTTACTCTTAAAAAGCCATGGTATAAAATCTATTCTTGACAATTACGGGTTATAAAGAGCTCTAACCTACATTTTATGTATACTCAAATGATCTTCTAATGAAAATTTTTTTTCTTTTTTTTATAATCATGAATAAACTCATTGAGAAACATCAAAAATAAATAATTCATAAATTCGTGTAATTAAACCTTAGAACTTTATTTTCCAGAGATGGTGAAAGACCGGTGTAATTTTGACTTTCAAAATGATGTAAAACAAATTGTATTAAATAGAAGCCAAAGAACTACGCGGTTCATATTATCGGATTCATATTATTTCGTGTTTATTAGATTTATTTTCTTGCATAACCACCAAATCTTCTCCAGAAACTATGAACTTATTAAAAATGAGATTTTATCAGTGAGTCAATGCAATAATTTATTTCAATTTA
This sequence comes from Candidatus Heimdallarchaeota archaeon, assembly GCA_029882335.1. GTDB lineage: Archaea > Asgardarchaeota > Heimdallarchaeia > Heimdallarchaeales > Kariarchaeaceae > JAOUKW01. Next base: position 2,008 of record JAOUKW010000393.1, read on the forward strand.
ATTATACCTGATTTCTACTCAACAAGTTGTCAATAAACCAAATTACACTCACTCGAGAATCATTGCAAAATCTAGAATAATTTAGTTCTATGAGTAAATTTCCACTCAATCAGTATGGTCTTTATAAGTCTGTAATACAAATATAATTTGAAACATTAATTTACATTGTGATGATTTAATGAGAAATAAATACTGCACAACTTATCTTCAAAATAAAGACATTAATTCAGTTAATGGATTAATGATTGGTAAGTTACTGCACTCATTAAATAAGAAATTGATTAATCGAACGGAATTATTTGAGGTTTTTGGAAGATTTAGTAGCTGTGGAGACATTATGGTTTGTAAGCACAATACACCAAATATACAGGGCGAATCAAGAATATCACGAAAACACCCCGCGAATATGACGATTACAGGTTGGAGATCCGCGTTTTCCAAGTGGCGATTCTCGCAGTCACTATTTTCTAGATGCTTGAATGGATGTCTGGAGATGATGAAAACCTAACGGTCGCAATTGACGTATACCTAGCAATAGGATTGAAACTCTAGCTGATGAAAATTTAAATGGATATTTACATTTAAAGTCGCAATTGACGTATACCTAGCAATAGGATTGAAACTGAAATAATACAGCGTCACTTTTTGAGTCTGCTTCTGTGTCGCAATTGACGTATACCTAGCAATAGGATTGAAACCACATGGCACGTTTGGCAAATGCCGAACAACAATTTAGTCGCAATTGACGTATACCTAGCAATAGGATTGAAACCTGTTTTGTCGCTTCTCTTTCATATCTTTTATTAAATCAAGTCGCAATTGACGTATACCTAGCAATAGGATTGAAACCTGTTTTGTCGCTTCTCTTTCATATCTTTTATTAAATCAAGTCGCAATTGACGTATACCTAGCAATAGGATTGAAACACGATGGAATAGAAGCACTTGCCCGTATAATTGCACAATGTCGCAATTGACGTATACCTAGCAATAGGATTGAAACGCGGTCAAACCTGTAGTAGTATATCTACCAAACATCAAAGTCGCAATTGACGTATACCTAGCAATAGGATTGAAACATCATATTGGATTAACTTATCCTCTGTTGCAATCACTCCGTCGCAATTGACGTATACCTAGCAATAGGATTGAAACTGCTATTATTTTCCATTCATGAAAATTTTTTTCAACTGTCGCAATTGACGTATACCTAGCAATAGGATTGAAACATACCAATGGCAGAATAACCACCCCCTGTCGTTGATGTGTCGCAATTGACGTATACCTAGCAATAGGATTGAAACAATGCAGTGGCTTGCATATTGAGTTGATTCCAGATGACGTCGCAATTGACGTATACCTAGCAATAGGATTGAAACATGGAAAAAACCCATGTAGATTTCAAGCGATATGCTGGGTCGCAATTGACGTATACCTAGCAATAGGATTGAAACTTCTAACTCCATCATTCCTTGATGTAGCCATGTAGTCTATAGTCGCAATTGACGTATACCTAGCAATAGGATTGAAACGTTTCCATTAAACCTTCTCGATTACCAACAACAACACCGTCGCAATTGACGTATACCTAGCAATAGGATTGAAACTAATTTTGAAGGTTTTGTATTTTCCTGAACCAAAAGCGTAGTCGCAATTGACGTATACCTAGCAATAGGATTGAAACAACTTTGAGGTGTTGTTTCTTTATTATTACCATCTACATTGTCGCAATTGACGTATACCTAGCAATAGGATTGAAACTCTATTTTTATATTTTGTTTAATTAATACATCAAGTAGTCGCAATTGACGTATACCTAGCAATAGGATTGAAACCGCTTGTGTAAATCATCTACATCAACAGGACTACTTTGGAGTCGCAATTGACGTATACCTAGCAATAGGATTGAAACTTTTA
>JAOUKW010000392.1 GCA_029882335.1 Candidatus Heimdallarchaeota archaeon
ATTGATAAAATATGAAATATTTCGTCTTATATGTATAATCTTGTGCTATAAAAGTAGTATATATGTGGATTAACCAATATTATAATAGACTAACTAGATTTTTTTTTGGTGGAGGAATATTTACTTTTAGTATTCCTAGTAAAATATCATGAAAAAAGATTATATAGAATCATTGAGATTCTAGTATGAGAGATTTAACAGGTATATCACTCAACCCCACTAACCACTAAATAGATAAAGGTATATCCCCTCAATTACCATATCCCAATATCAACTCAAAACCTGAAATATAAATCTCTCATTTTTTCTAGAAAACTTTAATTATATTTTATTTATTTCCAATTTAATACCACATAGGCTATTAGGAAAAATGATTACATAACTATTATGAAATTTAGAATTATTATGTTAGGCTTAATAATGTACTTGCTTGTATTGAATAGTATTGCTGAACCTATGGAAAGAGCAGAATACGAATTTAAAGTGATCCAAAATGGTTATGAAGTTTATATGCCATACGAGAACCCTAAGCAAATAGGATTTCGATATAAATTAATAATCGAAAATTATAATCATAGTTCAGCTTCATTAAATTATAGTTTGGATACTGTTGATCGCATTATCGAATCATCTTCTACTAACTTCAGCAATGGGATTTTTAATGACATTTTGCCTGTTGGTGAGAACCATACACATATATTGGAAGTAAATACGATATGTGATTTGTGTGAATATTCTGAATTAATTTTTTATGCCAGTGATATTGGTAATATTACAGGAAAGTTCTACTATTTTGCAATAAGTGAAATTTCAGAACCTACAATATATTCTAAATTCATCCAATTTATCAAAAATAACCTATATGTAATAATTGCAGGAATAAGTACGATTTTGATGGGAATTTATACCTATAAAAATCGAGAAAAACAATAGAAGATGGAAATCTGTTTGTTGAAGTAAAAATAATAAAAGTCATAATAATTGTACAAGCAGGATCACTTCATTCTATAGGATTTCTCTCGTAATATCTGTATTTTAATAGTCATTATGATTTGTTGATGGTGGTGAATATCACAAAATTATAGATTAAATTGCTTCTTCCATCCTTTTAAATCATCAAGGGAAATATTACTTCCACAAATAACAAGTACGACTCTCTTGTCTTTGTAATATTTTTTATTTTGTAATACAGATGCGATAATACATGAAGTAGCTGGTTCCACAAGTAACTTTTCCTTATCTAGAAATAAGTCTATTGCTTCTACTGTTTCTTTATCTGGTACAACAAATGATTTTGATACCAGTCGAGATAAATCATCAAAAATTAGTGGTACTGTTTTTTTAGCACCCAAAGTATTTGCTATTGATGTAATTGCAGGTAATTCTACTATTTCTCCTTTTTGAAATGATTGATGAAAACTATCTGTACCTAATGTTTCCACTGCATGAATTTCTATTGCATTCTGATTTACCTCAAATCCAAGGGCAATTCCCGTTAATAAACCTCCACCACCTACAGAACCTACCACAACATCAATTTCATTCAATTCGGATAATAGCTCACTACTGATGGTGCCTTGACCCAGTACTACATTTACATCTGCAAAAGGGTGGATATACAACACTGATGATGAATTGGCCTGATCCAGTGCATAATTATTAGCATCATCCCATGCTTGTCCAACTAATTCGATTTCAGCCCCTAATTCTTTTAACAATTCTATTTTCGAATTCGGCGTAGAAAGAGGTAACACAACTGTACATGGGATATTTTGTCTTCTTGCAGCAATTGCCACACCTAGTCCATGATTCCCTCCAGATGCAGTTATTATCTTTTTGGGTGGGTTTTTTTGAGATAGTAAACAATTCGTTGCTCCACGAATTTTGAATGAACCACCTGGTTGAACACATTCTAATTTCAGAAATACCTCCGCTTGTAATTCCTTGGACAACCAAGTTGAATATCTCAGTGGAGAGGGTTTGATGAATGATTCTATTCGTTGTACTGCTAGTGTTAATTCTTCTAAGGTAAATCCAATCATTTTCTCTAATTATTTTGTAAAAATGAAATTATTAGAATTTAATCGTATTTAATAGTGAAGAATTGTAATAATTAAATAATTATTTGTTTATTTGGGTGGACTAGGCAACCTTCACTTTTATAATCACAATTTATTAATATATTGTAATTAGTATATATGCTATGAGTAAGGATGAAGATGATTATTTTGATGAATTAATGAAAGTTGCATATAAAGATGGTATAATTACAGAGAGTGAAAAGTCACTTATTTCCAGTACTATGAAAAATATTGAAAAATATCGGAGTGTGCTTATTGCTGCCTTGGAAGATGGTGTAATCACTGCGGAGGAAAGAGATCAACTCCTTCATTCAAGAAATGAGATACTCAATCAATCATATTTAACCGCAAAAGAAGGAAAGCGAATATTCACCGACGAGCTTCGTCTTTTAACGAGTATTCAAGAAATTGTGAATAAATTAGAACTAAAAGAAGATAAAATATAACATCAATTCATATATTTTGAAAAATATCATAATTGTGTGAATAAATTTAAAAAAATAACCGAAACTCCATTTCATTGATGGTAGATTTATACATATCAATACCGATTATTATACGGAATGCAAAGATTAAATCACCTCTTCTTAATACTATTATTCCTTGGCTCTACTATAACGATAAAAATTCAATACGATGCAACGCCTGAAGTTCAATTTGATTTTAAAGCATATGCTAGTGATTTTAACTTGGATGACAAACCGGATTTGGTCAATCTCTGTGTCGATTTTAGATTCAAAAAAGAAGGATATTATTCCTTTAACCTTCAATTTCAAATAGCCTCTTTAAGCCAAAATATGAATATACCACATTTACAATACAACCAAAAAATCTGGATACAATCAGAATACCCCAAGTATAAAACAACTAAGTGTATATTTTGGAAAAGTGATCTTGAAGGTGATTTAAAAATTCATTTGTTTATATTTCAAGAAAATCAACTGGTAGATGAAAAAGTAGTTTATCTATCTAATTTTGGTACTTCTGATTTTTCATTTATTTATGATTTATTCTCTTATGATAGTGATTTTGATTTATTAAATGATAGTATGTATTTGAAGATTGGACTTTCTGAAGATGTAAATGTAATCCAAGATTACAACTTTCTCATAGATATCAATATAACGATAAATAATGAGAGGAGAATATTGGATACACAACAGATTAATCTGAATTCACATAATCATTTAACATATATTATGGCTTTACCTACTACTCCCAAACAAAGTCAAATGAATACGAGTCTACAAATAAAGAATACTTACAACGAACCATTGACTGTAAAAAAGACATTTAATTGGATTAATAATCAATCTCAACCTAGGTCAATATTTTCAATTGTCAATCAATCACACAACACGATCTATCCCTCTTTGGAATTTTATTTCACATTAAACAAAAATATCCCTGTTGAAAGTTTTAGCTTGCAAATTAACTTAACTATAATACTAAAGGATCATATACTGAACTTTACTTATAATAAGTCCTATTTCTATAATCCTGAAGATATCTATTCATATTATAATTATTGGAATTCACCAGAAAACACTAGTTTAACCATGATTATTGACATCAGTGATAATTGGGGTATTTTATTGTATAATCAAACAAAAAATATAGATGTAGTTAAATCCGTCTATAATCAACAATATCCTAATATTTATTTTGAAGTTGTAAGTTCTGATCAGGATATATTCACAGATACACTTATTGTTAACTATCAATTAATGAATTCGACAAATTCTTTTTTGAATTCAAGTATTTGTGTTTATAGTAGTGGAGAAGAGAACGTGATTCAAACATCCACGATTGAAATTCAAAATGAAAATGGAATAACTCAGT
>JAOUKW010000058.1 GCA_029882335.1 Candidatus Heimdallarchaeota archaeon
TAATTTCAACAAACTAAAATTAAATTTACTTAATAACTAAGTACATAATATTTCAATTAAAATCAATTTCTATACAATTTTTACCCATTATTTTTCCATATTTCTTGTTGTATATAGTAATCTCACCTTTTGAAATGCCAAGACTATATATTGCTGCTTGTAAATCTAAATCTCTTTTTAAATATTCCTTCACCTCTTCAAATTTTCCTGCACGCCACATTTCCGGTATCTTCAAAGTATCAATTGTCTTAGTTACATTAAAATTTAATTTACCAAGATCATTCAAGCTTGGCCATCCTAGATTTCTTTTTTGAAATGGAATTAATGTATCTATTGTTTTTGGCAGTAATGATGTGGATATATTATTGGAATAAGAATCAAGAATTTTATAATCAAAATCTACTATATTGTGGCCAATAATTAAATCTAATTTATCTAATTCTGTAAGTAAGCTTTCAATTTGTTCTTCTAAATAATATGAATATATTGGTATTTTGTTTGATACAGTTAGTATTCCTGCAACTGAAATTCTCAATTTTGGTATAATGGTTAATTCGGCAGATTTCTTTCTTTTATAATTCATATTATCCCAATTTGGATCAATTTCATTAAAAAGATACAAGGTTTCTAAATCAAACACACCTATTTTTTTATTTTGTACCTCTGATAAATTGAGAAAATCGTTAATAATATTACTTTCATCCATACACTGTTTGATTACATTTTGTTTAATACTATTTCTATTAAATGATTTATATTCCTATGAAAATGAGATAATATAGGTTATTTACTCATAAAAAATCATTTGATTTCTACAAAATCACTTATTTTTTCAACACGAATTTACTTTATTCTTCAATAATTTTATGTTTATTTGAAATATATATTTTTCAAACAATACTGATCTGTACATGAAATAAATTATACTACAAAATTTTAAAAAGAATAATTGCTATGCAAGTTGAGGAAATACTCAGAGATCTACTTCATCCATCCTTAGATATCCGGAAAAAAGGATTTATTGAGATGAAAAAACATTGGAACTTAGATATGCGTCCATACTTGTGGAGGGCAATTGAGACTGAAAAGGATAAGAATTATCAAGCAGAACTTGTTCGCTATGCCATCTCAATTCTAGAAGACAAATCCATGCGAAAGATGATTCGTTATTTAGAGATTAATCTGTTGGCAAATAAATCAATAAATGAAATAATGATTGCATATCCAAATCTAGAAAATGAGGAAATCCAAATTGCTTTGTTAAAATCATTACAACGGGATAAATCAAAAACGTATCAATTCATGGCTAAATTTATTATATCAAATGCTATTGTGGAAATGGGTATAGAAAGGATCATTAATTTATTACATAAAATTTTTGCATTGAACATGATTGAGGTAGAAAAACGTTATATTTTTGAATCACTTATTGGTCTACATAGATATACTAGATTTCAAAAACAATTGGTTTATCGAGTGATGTTGGAATTTGGTAATGAGTCGTTGATTAGATTAATTATACTAAAATATTTAAAACAGGATAGTTTAATTTGGAGTTTTACAGACTGGAAGAATAATAAATTATTATCTTTATCTGAAGTGGATTTCTTTCTACTAGAATCACTAAAATATCGAAATGAAAATATACGAATTCAAGCATTACAAATTATGGGAAGTATTTACTACCGTCATTTTTATTATCCTGATTCTCCTGAAAATCTAGATCTTCTAGATGAAATATGTGATACTCTTCTTAGATACAATAAAGATGAAGAATTTATCAATTTACAAAATTATTCTGTATCTACACTTAAGGAACTATTTACTACACCTGATGTCGAAGAATCTAATGATTTACTTCGAGTACAACTAGATAAATTATTGACTTTTGAAATTCGTCCAGTAGAGATTAAAAAACTATTAATGTATCATTTACCTCGGAAGTATTTATTGTATCTAGTACGGGAAGATCCTTCTCCTAAAATACGACTCCATTCATACCAACTATTATCTTCTTCAAAGTATTGGATTTATCGAACAAATGAAGGTGCACTCATACATGGTCCTATTTCAATTTGGACGGATATGATAAAAAGATGTGTTACTGCACTACAGTATGAGGATGATGTTGCTATATGGGAAGCTGTTGTTTATTTATTTAACAAATTACTTGATTTTTCTCTTGAATTGAGTGAGGAGAAACTAGAGGTAATCAAACAAATATTGGATAAACTAAGAATTTTAGATATTTTAAAAGATATGAGCGATCAAAACTATGTCCTTCCTCTTATTTACAGGTTATCCGATTTCAAGAGTGATCATAAATTGGAACTACAAATTGATGATAATATAACTGAATCTTCAATACTATACCTTCTCTCGAAAAAATTAAGATTTGTTGAAAATGAAGAAGATAGAGAGATAATTAAAAGATTATTAAAACTAAGCAATGTTGATTATCGGAAATTAGTACTCATTGAAATTGAACGTTTTTTCACCCGTGTAAAGTTATCCAATGCAATATTGGAAATATTAAAAGAAATTATTGAAAATGCCATACTTGATAATGATGTTAGAATACGAACATTTGCTAGATTATTACTCAATAAGATATAGAGTTAAAATGGTTTTGAATATTCGGACATACGTTGGATGGTGCTAATTGCTTCATTTGCCTTTGCAATTATATTTTGATCTTGTTCTCTTACAATAAGTTGTTGGATTGCAGGAATTGATTCTTGTTTTCCCAAAGCTGCAAGAACTACGAGTATGTGTTGTTTAATTATTGATTGATCTTCTTTTTCAAGCATACTAATTAATGCTTTTAGGTCTCTCGTGTTACCCAGGGTCATTACTAATGCTCTTTTATGTGCGATGACTTCTAGATTGTCATTTTCATCATTGTTAGTCATCACCATCATTAATGTTATCGCATAGCTTTATTTAATATTTATCTCAATAGACTTGTTGAATGATCAAAAAAAATGCATTATTAATATTAATTAAGATTTAGAAATAATCTGTTAATTTCTTCTGTTTGATTTCTAATTTTATCAAATTACTTAGTCGGACTCCAATAAGCCTAATTCCTCTAGAATCGTCAATATGGGGTTTAATTAACTCTTGTACACTATACCGCATTTTTTCAATATCTTGTATTGCATTTGAATATGAACTAGCCCTTGTAATCGTTGAATAATCATTAAATCTAATTTTAGTTGTTATTGTTTTGGCTGAAAATTCTTGATTGACTAAACTTTTATATAATTTATCAATAATTTTGTGTATAATGATTTCTGTATATTCTGTATCTCCTGGTTTTCCATGAAATGTTCTTTCTTGTGATATTGACTTTCTGAGACCCCCAAACTTAAGGGTATTTGAAGTATTTAGATTGACAATATCATAAAACCTGCTTCCTAAATCACCAAAAGTGGCGATTAGCTCATACTTACTCAACTTGACTAGTTGTTTACAATGAGTATAACCCTTCTGTTCTAATTTCTGAGAACTTACCTTTCCTATCCCGGGAATATCTTGCAATTTTCTAGTGGAAATAAATTTATCAACATTCGCAGGTGTGATTACAGTAATTCCATTGGGTTTGTTATAATCAGAAGCCATTTTGGCAAGAATTTTAGTAGGAGCAATTCCGATTGAACATGATAATTTTTCTTTTTCAAGAATTAATTTTTGGATTGTCTTTGCAAAATGATATGCGTTTGTATAATCATCAAACAGAGGTGAAATATCAATATATGCTTCATCAATACTTGTTTGTTTAGTAATTACGCTTAGTGAATTTAGGAGGGAAAAAATACGTTTAGAAGTTGGATTGTACTCATCTCTCGCATCATTTGAAATAATTGCATCAGGACATTTTTTTAAGGCTTCATTCATTGGCATACCTGATCGAACTCCAAATTTCCTTGCTTCATAATTACAAGTTAAAACAACACCTCGTTTGGTCTGTTTCGCTTTGGGGTTACCCACAATGAGAGGATATTTTTTTAATTCAGGATTCTTCCTCATTTCAACAGCTGCATAGAATTGATCCATATCTAGATGAAATAATATGGGTAAGTAATCTTCCTGAATCATCTGATAGTGCATAACATTCCGTAGTTTATAAATCCTAGATACATCATTAAAACTGAATATAAAGAGATAATAATATTTATCATGGGCATATTTAATAAAAGATAGTACATTATACTCAAGGGATATATAACTTTCAATGAATGAAAAAAAGTTGTTTAAAATATTTACATACGAATGAAAATTTATCACCTAGTATGTTAGTTAAATTATTATGAGTAGAAAACGGATTCTTCCTGCAGAGAATTTAGATCATTTCGAGAGGTTAGGGTTAACAGAAGAAGAGAAACAATTGTACGTTGCTACATTAGAATCTGGTCTAGTATCAGTTGGTGAATTGCAGCAAATTACTGAAATTAGAGATCTTGCATTGATATTAGAAAGCATCCGTGATTTAACTGATTTTGGTTTGATTCGAAAGGCAGAAGGTAAGATGCCTAGATATTTTGCTACATTACCTTTTATTAGACAAGCTCTTTCGGTGGAAAGAGAATTCCGTTTAGGATTAGAAACTATTTCATCCTCGTTAAAAGGATTAAAAGAATCATCTACCTCAAATAAATCAACTTTATTGAATAATAAATTTCCACAATTATTGGATAAGTTATTAGAAGAATATTATACCCTAATAATTAAACCGTTTTTGGATGAACTTGGTAAGTACAAAAGTAAAATCGAAGATGGATTGGGTGATTATGTTGGAGAAATCGAAACTCAAATAAAATCGATGAATGAGGGTATAGAATCTATTATTGCACCATTTAAAAATTTCACAGAATTATCTTCCCAAAAATTCAATCATACATTATTAGAAAAGGGGGATGCTTTAGAAAACTATACCATAGAAAGAAGAGCAAATCGAATGAAAATTTTGAAAAACATCCATGGAGTACTCGCAGGTAAATTAGAGGAATTTGGAAATTTATCATCTGAAGTTGATACAGGGTATAATAATTTAATTGATAGTATAGAGAAAGCGATTGGAAATACTGGAAAAGATGTTTCTCAATTGAATTCAGCTATTGGTTATGTCACTGAATCTGCAACTAATTTACATGATGTAAAATCACAGGTTAAATCTGATATTTCAACATTGCTTAATCAATTAAATACTACCCATGAAGATGGCTCTACTGTAATTGATGCTCCAAGTATTATTGCAAAATTAGAGGAAATCAATACTAAAATAGAATCATTAAGTTTTGAGGAAAAATCTGTTTCTATGGTCTTAGATTCAATTAAAGATAAAGAGGAAAAATTAGGACAGCAATTGGGTCATACAATTGCACTTGTAAATGAAAATACCTTGAACTTAAGTCAAAAATTAAATATAGAGTTAAAAAGTATAACTGAATCAATTTCATCTACACTATCAGAAATAAATAAGAATGATGATGAGGGCTTAAATCAAACAAAGGAACAATTTATTTCAGTGATAGATGATATTCGTCAATCTTTACTTAAAGAAGCAAAATCAGTCCTTGATAACATAAATGAGCAGGTAAAAATAATGACAAATTCAAGATTAGATATCTACACACAATGGAGTGCTAATTTAATTGATTCATATAACGAACCAAATGATTTAATCTCTCCTTTGCTTGATATCTGGGTTGACATAATTCAACCTTCAATTGATAAATTCAAGGAAGATGCAGATGTAATATTAAATAATTTATTAGAACTCAATAATGAATTTGAGGAGAAATCTGCAGGTGAATTAACGCGAAATGTTGGCTTAATTCGTGCAATTGCAGATACGAGAGCAAATGATCTACAAGAAATAATTAGTACAGCAAAAGAATTCAATTATTCCAAAAATGCAGATACTTGGGTTGTAGTTGGACTACCAACAATTTTTGCAACTTTAACAGATCAACTATTGAGAGCAAAAAACAAGGTAGTCGTTGTAACTCCAAAGTTGGATTTAGAGTTGATTGCACTCTCCAAAAAGTTAAGAAGTACAACTAGAGTTACTTTTGTCGCAGATGTTGATACTGAACGAGATAGTAAAATACTGAAACGAGTTGAAGACAATATAAATATTGTATTTAGGCATTTTGCAGATGGAGATCTCTATGCATGTATTCGTGATAGTGAGGAATTAGTCTTCGGCTATGTAAGAGAAGGAGAGGAAATCATAGGTATTCGTGCTATCACGCCATCTGTAGTTGAATTAATAGAAGACAGATTAAATGAAACAATAATACGAGGATCTAAACAAGTAAATTAACCTAAATAATAATCTCCAGATGCTTTTTGATCTTTATCTCTTTTACTATTGTGTTTATTTACTCTAGGCCTTCCAGATACTTGATCTCTTCTAAATGTCACATTTTGTGTCTGTAAAAATTGATTCATACCTTGTTTCACTGTAAGTGGTTCCGAGGCTTTACCTTCAACTCCCGGATTACCTTGGAAATGTATTAGTCTATCACTTATATAACTCTGTAACATAAGATCATGTTCTATTACGAATCCGGTTGATTTACGGTGCATTATCATTCTTCGAATTGTTTTACCAACAAGTACTCTATCCTCTGCTGAAATAAATGCAGACGGTTCATCTAGTAAATATAGATCTGCGTCAAGTGCTAAACAAGCTGCAATACCTACACGTTGTAATTCTCCACCAGAGAGTGTATTGATTGTATGAGATAGTAATTTATCTATGCCCAATGGAACTAGAAGTTCTGTTTTATAATACGAACTATTAATTACTTTGTAATTAATTCTACGTAAATATTCCTCTACAGTAGAAGTATTTTCTGAATCAAGATATTGGGGTTTGTAGCTCAGTGTGAGTTGTAAATTTTCTACTAGCACATCATCAACATCTCCTTCTTCTTCATCATCTTCTTGTGTGATCCTTTTTCTAATTAATTTGATTTCTCCGTTAATCTTTGTTGGAGTTTCGATACCAGCTATCATTTTGGCAAAAGTTGACTTACCAATACCGTTTGGACCAATAATTCCTACTATATCTCCAGGATACAACTCTCCGGCAGCAACTTCTAAATGAAAAGTATCGTATGTCTTTTGCATAGCACCATATGTAATCAGAGGGTATCTTCGATCCAGAGAGTCATCTAATAGATCTGTTTTGTCAAACTTCAATGGTTCTGATCTAAATCGCATGTTTTCAGCAGGAATATAACCATCAAGAAATACATTTATTCCATCTTTAACAGACATAGGTTTTGTCACAACTCCATATGCACCTGGGTCTCCGTAGTATAATTGAACTTGGTCGCTAAGATAATCCAATATCGCCAAATCATGTTCAACAACAATAAATATCTTATCTGCACTTAATTTTCTAATTTCAATTGCTACATTTAATCTTTCTCTTACATCTAGGTAACTAGTTGGTTCATCGATAAAATATGCATCCGCATCTTTTGCTAATGTGGCAGCAATGGCGAGTCTTTGTAACTCACCTCCAGATAGAACAGAAATTGGTCTATCCCATATTTTATGGAGAGAAAATGTATCTTTTAGTTCTTCAGCTACCCCTCGTTCATCTACCTTTGATATTAGATCCTTGACAACTCCCTTTGTTACTTTTGGAATTAAGTCTACATTTTGAGGTTTGATAACAATTTTTAGTTTTTTATCTTTGATTAGTTTCAAATAATTTTGTAGGTCTGATCCACGGTAATTTTTTATTATATAATCCCACTCCAAATCTTCTCCTACTTTTCCAAGATTTGGCTTAATTTCTCCAGATAATATCTTTAAACTTGTACTTTTACCTGCACCATTTTGACCTATTAGTCCAATTACATTTCCCTTTTTAGGGTGAGGTAATCTATGGAGTTTGAATTTATTTTGACCGTATCTATGTGTGACATCTTTATCTAAGTTTTCGGGAAGGTTAATTATTTTAATTGCATCCCACGGATGACATTTTTTGACACAAATCCCACATCCATTACATAGGTATTCATTTATTTCTGCAATTTTTTTCTCATTTAAGGTGATGCACTTGACCCCTGTTAAATTAACAGGGCAGTATTTAATACAAACACTCCCACAATCCTTTGATTTACAATCTTCTGAATTGATAATTGCCAATCTTGTCATAACTTAAATCTATATATGTTTGATATTTAGAAAACAAATCGATTGAATACAGAATCATTATTGAAAAAATTTAAACAATAAATTACTTATTTTCTGTAAAATTTATTGAAATTATAAATTTAATTTTTTTTTTCTTAAATTCTAAATTTAGATTAAAAATAGCTACAAAGGTTAATATTGCTTAATTCTTAGAGGATATTATGGAAGATCCTTTAATATTTTTAACAGGAGTGGCAATGTTACTAGCTATAGGTATTGGAGCCAATGATGAAACTTTTGCACCGTTAACAGGATCTAAACGATTAACCGTAAATCAAGCAGTAGTTATGGGTGGTTCTATAGTTATTATTGGTGCAGTTATATTGGGTTTCAAGGTAGCAAAAACTGTTGGTTCAGGAATAACTAGCACTATTTTTGATACAAATCAAATTCTGGTTATTTTATTTTCAGTATCAATTGCACTTATTCTTGGTTCTTGGAAAGGATTACCTTTGAGTACAACCCATGCCATGGTAGGTGCTACGATCGCTTTAACAATTATCATTGGAAAGGCAGATACCGTAAATGTTGAGGTCGTTTATAAAATTCTTGCATCTTGGATAATTTCTCCGGTTATTGGTTTTGTTGGATCATTCTTAGTAATGAAAGGTATTCTCCGATTGAAACGATGGTATATCAAAGGCTTAGATGATGTTGATCGATTGGAAACTTATTTTTCTTATGGTTTACTCATTGCAGTATCAGTGACTGCCTTTTCAAGAGGGGGTAATGATGTAAGTAATGCAGTAGCCCCTATTTTACCCAGTTATATTTTACTTTATGGAGAAAGAAGCTTAATGGCAAGAATTCCTTTATTTCTTGGGGGTATTTGTATGGCGATCGGTTTAATTGTTATTGGAAGAAGAGTGTTAAAGACGTTGGGTAATGATATAGTGGAACTAAGTCCAACAACAGCACTTTCTGTTCAATCCTCGACTGCTATTGTTACCTTTGTTGCAGCATTCATTGGTATCCCTATATCTGGAACTCATGTTTTGGTTTCTTCATTTGTTGGGACTGGAATCGCTGCAAAATCAAATGTTAACATGAATACTGTAAAGAAAATAGCTGTTTCTGCAGTATTCACACCGATTTTTAGTGGAATAATTGTCTTTACACTGTGGCAATTATTTAAATTATGGAGTTAGAAAAAATGAATCGCGAAGAACAAAAACAAAAATTTATTGAAATCTCAAATTTAGTAAGAGAAGTAGGTATTTTATACGGAAATAGTTTGAAAGATCCAAGTAAAACATTTGAAAATCTACCTGCAATTCTTGAAAAAGAAGATTTAGCAGATAGTATACAAGATGAATTGGATGATCACTTTAGAACACAACGTAATATACCCTATTTAGCACTTGATCGAGCAAAACTTGTGCGTAGATTAGATGACACCTTGGATGAACTCGCTTTGGCGGGTCGAACACTAAATGCCTTCAGTAGTAATATACCTGATAATTTTGGTGAAAAAGCTACTTCATTAGCAGATTTGGTGATATCAATAACATCACTCCTAGCAGAAGCGGTAGAAACGATATATACGAGCTTTTCAGATGCTTTGGTGATTTGTGAAAAAATAGAAAATTCAAAGGATAAAGTTGTGGAAGTATCGTTTGAATTGGAAAAAGATATGATGAATAATGAAAATTCAGATTGGAAACAATTTATTTCTGCTTCTCGGATTATTTCACGTACTGTATCATCTGTTTCTGTATTGAAAGCAGCCAGTGAAGTCTTGGTTCTGATGTCATACAAATATGAATAAATAATATAGATTTGTATGGAAAAACGCGAAACTAAACGATTATCTTGGAATATTACAATTTATTTTGTTTGATTGCTTTAGCCTATTGTATTTCATGAAGATTTTTAAATAAACTTAGACATACATTTTAATTACACAGATTCTTTTGTAGGCTCATAGGAGTATTAACTTAGCTCCACCCGCTCAAGGAATGATCAGTATGCAAGAAATACAAAATATATGTTTCAATATACTAGTTAAAACTCCAGGTGTAAATAGAGTCATATTAGCCGATAAAACAGGATTGACTTTGGCCCATAATAGTAGATTTGATTTTGATTTAAAAGATATTGAAAGTATGGGCGCTATATCCTCTGCCGTATATTTGGCATCAGAGCAACAGGGTTATAATGTTGGATTGGATGAAATGACCACTTTAGTTGCGGAGTTTAAATCGGGAAAAATTTTGGTTGCATCTTGTGGTAATGCAGTTCTCTGTTTAATCACTGATAATGATGTTGCACTCGGAATGGCTAGAATGACAATTAATCAGGCAGCAAAAGAGATAGAAGTTATTTTAGATCAATTAATTGATCTAGATATGGATGATTTTGAGGAACAACTATCTAGTTTTGCAGAACCTGTTATATCAGATGAAGATGCTGAAGAAGATGAATTCTTATCTGATTTACAAAATGCTCTTCGAGAATTGGAAAATTTTTGATGACTTATGATGCGTGAAATAAAAGGAGAACCTGAGGATACTAACATTTACTATTCTACAGGTTTACCTTCTCTAGATCGTAGATTTGGAACAGATTCCCAAGATCATAGTGGAATACCTGGTGGTTCTTTGGTTCTAATTCATCTTCCTCCTGAATCTAATCTTGGTTCTTTATTTGCTCAAAAAGTTGTAATGAATTTATTAGAAACATATGAGGGTGGCAGAACATATTACATGCACTCAAGTAGGCCTCAACATATCGTTTTAAAGGAATTTAATGCATATGGATGGGATATTAGTAAATTTCAACAAGAAAAGAGATGGGAATTCATTGATATGTGGCATATTACCAGCTCACATGTTGCTTCTTCCTCAAAGATCGGTAAAATTGATATCAGAAGAAAGGCGTATTTGAAACAAGCATTTCAAAGAATGTTGAAAGTACATCAGACTGATAATGTAACTTGCTTTTCTGTTATTGATAATTTACTTTGGTTAAAAGAAGATAATTTTGATCTAGAATCATCACGATTACTTGATTTCTTCAAAGATATAACAGATATTATATCACTGGTTGGTGGGTTGCACTTTTTAATACTTCCAAAAGGTATCTTATCAGATACTGCAGAAAAGATTATCATGAGTATCGTTAATGGAATATTTGATTTCTCAAGAGCAGTAGTTGGTAGTAGAAATCAAGATAGAATGTCGATTGTGAAAATGATGGGAGTAAATTATCAGAGCGAAATACTTGATATTACTCCAGATAAGAAGGAAGGATTGAGAATTGAATCTACTGGTAAGTTATAAAACTTGGAATATATTTATTCTATCTTTGAAACAATTAAATAGTTGATAAATGATTAGAATATAAACTTCAATACTGGTGATTGATATGACTGAATCTAATGGGAGTAATCTAGATCGTGTAAACGAATTATTAGAGGAATATCAGGATCTAGCGTCTAGTCAAGCAATTACAAATCAAGAGTTAACAGAGTGGGCTGATTATTTAATTTCTCATCAAAGTGAAGTTGAGGATATTAATACAAAGATATCACAATTGAATACATTAATTATTTCCATTGAAAATCAGGTAAAAACTCTTAAAACTGAGCGAAATCACAGCTATGATCCGTTATTAGCGGCTACACCTGAACAAATCGATGAATTTGAAAAATTAATCAGAGAAAAGGCTATGAGTTTGGAAAGTGATATTAATACACTTCAAGGATTAAACACATACAAGAAAGAAGAATTAATTCATAAAGATAATTATATCACTGAATTAAATACAAAGTTCGAGAACTTGGGTAAAGAAAAAAATCAAGTTCTAAAACATTTAGAAAGTTTGGTTGATTTAGTAGAAGATTGGAAATCACAAATGGATTTAGTTGATAAATTATCAAAGAGAGATACTCGATTTAGGATTTTAGAAACATTGGGTAAACACCCTCGTCTATCTATTATTCAATTATCTTTTACTCTTGGAACTTCAATTCCTCAAATGCAAAAATATTTGGATGAATTGCTTCAATCTGATATGATAGAGCTAGATAAAACTGGAAAATACATGAGTAAAAAATAAAAGAATTATATTGCGAAATTAACTGAGAAATATGGTAGATTCTGTTTTAATTATCAATTACAAAACCTACGCAGAGGCAAGAGGAAAGAAAGGATTAGAACTTTCAATTCTTGCTGATTCTGTTTCTAAAGAATATAATGCACAAATTATTGTTGTTCCTCAAATACCTGATTTATCTCTCATTGTAGAAAAAGTTGATATACCTGTATTTTCTCAACATATTGATAGTTTACCTTCTGGTAATGCAACAGGTCACATTGATGCCAATACATTACTGGAGATTGGTATTAGTGGGACTCTACTCAATCATTCAGAAAGAAGGTTAGAAATTTCCATATTAGAGGCTTCTATTGAGATTTGTAAGTCTATTGGTTTAAAAAGTGTGGTTTGCGCCGGTACAATTGGTTTAAGTGGTGCGATTGCATCATTAAACCCATGGGCTGTTGCAATGGAACCTCCCGAGTTAATTGGTGGTGATATTAGTGTTACTACACGACCTGAAGTAGTAAGAAGTGCAGTTTCAGCTATTAGTGATAAATCTACTACTACTTTACCTTTAACAGGAGCAGGTGTTAAAACTGATGAGCACATCAAAAAAGCAATTGAATTGGGAAGTAAAGGTGTTTTATTAGCCTCTGGTATTGTAAAAGCTAAGAATCAAAAGGAAACTTTGGAAAAAATGGCTAAAAGTCTTGTAAATTATTAAAACTCATTAATTCCATCTGTGATAGGCAGGATGTCCTTCTTTTACCGCAACAAATAATCCTTTACCAGTAGCAGTGACTTTACCATTTGCAGTCATAACAGCTTCTACTTCAATTCTGTCATTTTCAACGTTTAGAACTTTAGCATCAACTATTAATTCAACATTTGCAGGAGTGGGTCTTTTGAGACTAATTGAGAAATTTGCTGTAACAGTCATTGCTGTTAAAACTGATGATCCCGCTGTTTTCATTAAATGTGTTACCGCACGCCAATTCATATGACAATCGAATAAGGTACCAATAATTCCTCCATTAATTACATCTGGGAATGCTTGATGGTGATGTTCAGGTGTATATTTTAAAATATATGAATCTCCGTCTTCAAAACTTCTGATCCTTAATCCTTTTGTATTTGCAGGTCCACAACCAAAACAGATAGAATTTGGTGCAAGTCTTTCTTGATCTGATTTCATAATTGAAGACTCGTCGATGTTGATAAAAATATTATGACGTGGATTTTCCATTTCGTAAATTTTAGATGCTTTTATTAATTCTAATTAAGTAATTAGACTGATAAATCTATTAATTTAAAATTTTCAATCTGTTAGGTATAAAGCAGAATAGTTCAAGGTAATTATTTATTGAATAATTTTAATATTCATTTTTTTGTAAATGGCAATTTTGTAATTCTATTATAATTTGGTATAGATTTATTTAATCATTCACAAAAATGTAATATTCAACTCTTAAATAACTTAAATTACTATAATTCAAGTCAGAAGTAAAATGAAATACTTTATCTGAAGGATTTATTGTTTTAATTTATAAGATGAAATGGTTTTTTTAGTATATTATCTTGGTTTTGTTATGAAAAAAGTGTACATTGATTATAACATAACACAGGATTCTTTAACTTCTACTGCAGAATTACCTGGAAAATTACAACTTATCACATTTTCATGTGCTGTTATTATAATAAATATACTTGCAACCTATTTTATCTATACAGATATCTTAGGAATTCAAAAATTGGTGAATCGAATATCCTTTAGTATATTATTTTCATTAATTGTCTTTGGATTGGGATTGATTGGTGGTAGAATTTGGCAAAAATTTGGAATTATTGGTGCAAAAGCTACATATCTACCATATGTTGAAGTACCAGAACAATTATCAATGTTGAGTCGAATTTATATTAAATTATTGGAATCTGATTCAGATATATTTTTGGAAGGTAGATCTAAAGATCAACGTTTAAAGGGTCCTATATCTGTCCTACCATTAATATTTCGAGTGTCTTTAAGTCAGATGGGTTTTTTTATTACCATTACTGCATTGATTATTAATCCAATAAAGAAGGGAATTAGACCTGATTTTCCATTTTTTGCATATGTAAATATTGTTGCAATTATTTTTACTTTAGGTTTATCAGTATTGATATTGGCATTATATCTGCCAATGAGTATAATTCTATTCGATAGTAATCTACGTACATTCAATCAAAATACCCGTTTTGTTGGTGTTCCTGGTGCTAAATTTCGAAGTAGACTGGATTCATTCGTAGGAATTGGGGCTTTATCAACAGGTTGGTCCATTTTTGGTGAAGTTAGAGATACAAGTATCAATGGTTTCTTTTTATTTAATGGAAATTCAACCTTATTTATAACTCTCGATTACTTATCTTGGTTGGTTTTTATTTTAATTTTATCTTGGCCATTAATTGCACCTGCGTCAATATATTATTTCAGGAACCTCTCAAAAACAATCAATATCTTTCGAAGTGAGGCTATTCAGAAAGGAGTTCCTATTGGTGTATCACACATACGTCAACCTGATGAAAAGGAGACTTCTGAAATACAATCATTCATCAGTGATACGAAGGAATAATATAATTAATGCCAATATTGAAATAAATAATTTCGTATAGGGCAGGTTAAACGCAATTTTAATTAATTACCGGATTTTACTGTTTTTATGGCTTCGGTTAATTTGGGTACAACTTCAAATAAATCACCTACCAATCCATAGTCTGCGACTTTAAAGATAGGTGCTTCTTCATCCTTGTTAATTGCAACAATAACTTCAGAAGTACTCATACCAGCTAAGTGTTGAATTGCACCTGAAATTCCCACTGCTACATACACCTTGGGAGATACGAATTTACCTGTTTGACCAACTTGATCTGAATGTGGTCTCCAACCAGCATCTACTACTGCACGGGAAGCACCAACTGCTGCACCTAGTGCTTCAGCTAATCCTTCTATAAGGTGAAAATTCTCTGGTCCACCTACTCCTCTACCTCCAGAGACAATTATATCTGCCTCTGTTAGTTCAATCTTTCCTGTAGATGCTGCAAGTACTTCAGCAAGT
>JAOUKW010000395.1 GCA_029882335.1 Candidatus Heimdallarchaeota archaeon
CCTCCGGTTGAAGTAGCAATTTTTTCTAATAAGACTTCATTGTAATCTTTGCCCACACCCATAGTACTTATGGAAATTTTATCATTACCAATTACATTTAAAATATCATAAATGATATTTTCCGTGTGTATTGTTCCTACATTTGCCAGTCCATCACTAAATAGTATTACTCTATTAATTGCATTGGAATTATAAAATCGATTTACGTGGTTAATACCTGTTGTAACACCAGCATATAGATTTGTTGAATTTCCAACACATATAGAGCGAATGGAGTTAATTAAATTCGTCTTTTCATATCTAATTGATGTTGGCTCTACTATTGTTTGCACTATACTATCAAATACAACAATACTTACTGTATCATTGAAACCAAGATTTCTCACCACATTTTCAGCAGCAAGTTTTACTTGCTCTATCTTCATTCCCTGCATAGACCCGGATTTATCAATCACCAAGGATAAATTAATTGGTGTTTTCCTTTGATTGTTTATTTCTGGCTCTATTGCCTCCATATTCACCTGTAGATAGAATTCACTGGTTTTACCAAGTGGTACTCTATCAGGTGAAGAAACCATTGTAACATTTACATTTTTCATACCTATCAACTCTAATAAGCAGTTACTATTATTATCATTTTTTCTTTGATAAATCTTTTGTTTTTTGATTTATTTTTTTATTATTAATTTATCATTATTTTTTCTTTTTTTCATTATACCAAAGTTTTTACAATATATTATTAATTATTCTAAACCTTGTCGATTAATCGTTTTTATTTAATATGATTTTTATATAATGAATTATCATCTAGTATTGGAATATACCTGATGAGGATCTTAATATGCCATATATACATTTTACTTCGATAGGACCAGAAATACCAAATGCCAAACCTCAACCAATTTTTAGAGTAGATAGAAAATATCCTGCGTCATTTTTTCATCTTATCCTCAGCAAAGAAGATAATAATCCCAAAGAAAATGACGTAGAGAATAATCTCAAAGAGATTATAAAAACACTAGAAACAACTGGTATTGGATATCAAGTTCATTATTTAAGAGTTGAAGAATTTTGGCAAAATGTTGCCACACTTGCAGAAATGATAGCTAGAATTAATTCTGAATACGATATAATATTAAATTTTAGCGCAGGTAGAAGAGTATTCATATCGACAATGGTTCTAGCTGGTTCGTTAATCAAGGGTTGGCAACCGGAGAAAAACATATTATGTGTTCAAACAAGTGATGCATATGAGGTTACTTTTGAGCCAAACCTACCAATGATACCAGATAATGATGATCGAGTAATTCTTTCAAAAATAAACAATTTTGAAGAAGAATTAAAATCCAATTCAAATGCAAAATTAACAACAGATGACATAGGAGATGTTTTAAAAAAAGGTCAATCAACTATCAGTACCAGAATTAAAAAATTAATACAAGCGGATTACATGGAAATCAAAGGCCACACTAAGAATCTACAACCTAAGGGTAAAGCCATTGTAAATGTAATGAACAACTTAGCAAATGATGGAATTGATCCATTTAATCAGGAAAAAATTATGAAAAAAAGAGAAACGAATAAACAACACTGGAAAAGGAGAAAAAATAAAAAACAAGAGTAATGTATTAATCGAGATCACTTAAAATAGCGTAAAAACAAATGAAATTTAAATTTAATTCTTCTTTGAAAATTGTAAGACTGCTTCTATATAAGTCAACAAATTTTCTGCCTCTAATTCAGTAGCCATTTCTTGGTTAGTATTAACAATATTTTTCAATTTGGTAAATTCTTGATTTAGATCATCTACTTCCTCTTTGATATGAATAATCAAATCTTTAAAATCCATATTAATAGCTAATTGTTTGGCTTGTTCATAAATCTCCCACGCCAGATTAAAATCTCCAGAAACCACACCGATCTTTGCCTTTATTAATAATAAACTGATATCAGATCTTTTATAATAACATCCTGTAAGTATATCTCTATTTATATTCTCTATAATTTTTATTAATGAGATAATCTCATCAAATATTTCCGGACTCCTATATAATTTCCATTCTAAAAGTAATAATTCAATGAGATGAGGTAGTATATAATATTTATAGTTATCCATTATAGTAGTATCACTTAATAATTTCCTAAATAAGTCCTCTGCCTTTAGTCGATCTCTATTTGTGTTGGATAATTTGTAGTATAAACCCTCTATTGTTATCACAGAATTGGTCAATTTCAATCGTAATCCAACATCACCTTGTGTATAATGCTCGATTTCATCATAATATGGCTTTAGTAATAGATAATATTGTTTAATTTGCTCTTGATTATTATAAAAACTTTCTAATTCGACCAAAGTTAAAACTATATCAATTAATAGGTAAAGATTTTCATCTTTGATCATTTCATATATACGAATACTTTCCAGAAGTACTTCGCGTGATTGATCGAACAAGCCTTGATGATGAAAACCCAATCCTAAATAATAATTGAGATAAACCTGTAATTTTAATTCATCATCATTAAATTCGGCTAATTCTGTAAGGCTTGTTTTAAGTTGAATAAATAAGTTCACAGCCTCCTTAAAATCACAATCATTAAATAATAATTCAATACCATGGTTTAAATCATCAAGATATGAATTTTTAGATGATTCTAACCAATTCGAATACATATTAATTCGCTATTGATTTATCTATATTTTGTAGTTATCCCTTTTTTCATGGAGGTAAGTAAATTTATATTGAATAAATATTTATATTTTAGATTTCTAGAATATTACTTTCTAAAGTCATCGATTTATGTACTAATAAATGGAGTTCTCTTGTGCCTATTTTAACAAGGTAATTTCTCTTTTCATCCAATTGTAATATTCCTTTTTATATCCTTTTTGTTTAAAAGAGGATTTAGATTTTTTATATTTACCAACCTTACTTACAAAGAATGGAATTGGCATTGTACAATGCATACAACTACATTTTCTGGATTTAAAGTCAAATTCTCTTCGACAATAAAATCCATCTATTGTACCTTCTGAAAATATGAATTGATTGATAACTACTATATCTTCCAGTTCAATTAAGTAACAATAATCAGGATTTACTTCTTTTCCGAGTAATAATCTAATAATTAAAGGCCATTTTGGATTTTTAAAAATTGACTTCTCCTCTACCTCAATTGTTTGTATTTTGTATTTAATACAACTAATTTTGTAACAAAAAACACATTTTCTCTTTGTTTTACCCAAATAAATCACTACTACGCTGAACGTTGCGTATTGTGATCGGTTCTTTCCCTCATACTAATTTATATTTGGAAATTATTGTATTTAAGATTATTAGAAAAATTTATTTTCTCGCGTTAAATTAGTTGGAAAAACAGTACAACAATGATATGTGAAGTAAATATGAGTTTTGTTGTAAAATTATTAAATAGATCAAGTTGAAATTATTCTATTTTGCTAAAAAATTAATTATAGTTCAAATAATCGTTTAATTGTGGTAATTCATCAATATCATTTCAGTTAATCCAAAGGATTATTACTGTTAGCTAGCTTTGATAGTTTGAGATGTTAGACCAAATAATTCATAATTTACAACGAACACCTAAACTCATAGATATCCTCCTAACCGGAAGAAATGTGGATGAATTGAGATATAAAGATAATGATGAATCATGGAATTGTTTTGATATTGTTAGACATCTTATTGTTGCAGATGAGACCCTTTGGATTGTTAGAGCTAAAGTATTTTTAGATGATACATTAGAAGATAAAACCTTTGTGCCTTTCGAACCTGAAAAAACGATCACTCAATATAGGGATTTACAAATGGAAGAGCTAATCAGTATATTAAGTCGAAAAAGAGAACAAAATATAAAGGAATTCCTTGAACTGCAAATTCATGAAAGT
>JAOUKW010000396.1 GCA_029882335.1 Candidatus Heimdallarchaeota archaeon
AATTTGGGACTTTCCAAAAGTAAAAGAATTAACTTTATTCTATCAATCGAATTTTTTGAAAGATATTTTTGAATCAAACAGAGTTTTTGCATTACCTAAACAAACAAGTAAATCAGAGATCCAAAAACAAATTTTTGGTAATTTTACTGGATTTACTGATTCTTCTTTGTTTACAACTTTATTAACAAAGGACGAATACATTCTACATCCAAAATTAACATTGAGATATTTGAAGAAGAGAGGCAATATAGGTAGTAATAAAACCAAAATGTTGATTGGTTCAAGAGACTACATACTTGATTTTTATTCAAATGAAGGATTTCAATTTGTTTATCTTAGAGGTTATGATTGGGCTCCTGCAATTCGAATAGAAATACCAAATAATTATTTGGATGATACTACAAGAAAATCTCATATTGACAATTTGATATCATTGATAATCGAACATATGAGATATCCTGAGCTTAGACAGCCATACCTTATGTATATTGTTGATCTTCTAGCAAAAGAATTATACATGGGTAGTATTGCTATGAAATCAGCTATTAATGATCCTATTATGAAGGATATTTTATCCAGAGTAAAGGTGATTGGTTTATTATTTCAGGATTATAGAGGTTAGAGAAAGTTATGGTAAAAAGAGATTATTTTAAAATTATTAAAGAAAGTAAGCATATTGGCACTATAGGTTCCCCTAATAGAGTAATTGATTTTACAATGGATTTAAAATCAGAAGCAATGGATGAAGCAATTCATAGCAGGTTGGTTGCTTTTATACATAGAGAAAATGAGGATAAGGCAAGTGAGGAAAAAATTGTATTAGCAATTGTGACAGAAATGATCAATATTAATCCATGGCATCAAAATATCAATTTAAAATCGATAATACGTGAAAGAGGTACAATTCCCTTTTTATCCAATTCTTCAAATACAATTACGACAAGACTTCAAATTTTAACAGCTTTGACTCAAAATGATGGTGAATTAATGGCTACAACCATAGGAACTCCGCCTAAAAGTGGTACTACTGTTCATGAAATTCCAAGGATGATATTTACTGATTATAAAATGAAGCAAAAATGGTATTTAGGTTATTTGAGAAATCAGGATATACCAGTACCAATATCATTGAGACATTTTGGAAATTCAAGATCTAATGATGGATTAGGTGAAGCTCAATTTACGGGTATATTTGGTAAAACAGGATCTGGTAAATCTGTATTTGCGACTCAAATTATGGTTGGATATGCGAGATTTACAGAAATGGGTATGCTTATCATTGATCCACAAGGTCAATATTATAGAAATAATTTTGGAGATTCTGCGAATTTCAATTGGGATTTTCATGGGCTTCTAAGATCTGTTAGACCTGCGAATAAATTAATGAAGATAACTCTTAAAGATTTAACTTTTGATTCTACAGAATTATATTCTAGAATTTTACTTGAAACTGGATTTGCAGATACAATTGCTTCCTCTAGTAGAGGTACATATGAAGAGGCATTTGCAGAGAATTTAAAAGAATCTTTGAAACATTATTATGATTCTAGATTTGACGAGGATATCAATTTTTCAATATATGATATTACATTAAAGGATCTTATTCAATATGACGAAAACAATTTGAGTATTGAAAATTCGGGTCCTATTATCAATGCACTCTTTATGACATATCAAGAAAAAACAGCTAAAGAGAAAAGCAATAAAGCTCAGGAAAGATCTACTTGGAATAAACTAAATGAAAAATTCAATCAAATAAGAAATTTATTTAACACAAAAGGAGTTGACCGTATTAGTATAAAGAATCTTGTTAATCTCATTTTGGTTGAAAAAATGTGTGTCATTCTAAATATATCAAATTTTAAAGAATTAGGTAATTTAGGAAGAATAGATGAAATTAAATTAAGAACTTATTTAATTAATGAATTGCTTGAAAACATTGTAGAGACTGCTACTGAAAATTATAATATGGATGAGGGAACTACAGAATCTCCAGCAATGATAGTTTTAGATGAGGCTCATTATATAGTACCTGAAAATACATCTGGGTTATCTGGAGATCAAAAACGATTATTACAGCATATCTCTTCATCCGTAAAAACTACAAGAAAATATGGTGTTGGTTGGATGTTCATCACTCAATTAATTACAGACTTCAAAAAAGATGTTTATAAACAACTAACAAATCATTATTTTCTTTATGGGTTGCAAATTGGAACTGATAGAAATCATGTTAAGGAAACCGTTGGAAGTGATAATATTCGTTTATATGAGGCTATTGCAGATCCAAAGACCACTGGAAAATTCCCAGTTATGATAAAAGGACCTGTAGTAGGATTTTCCTCAATGCATGCACCTATTGTTTTGATTGGTCCTATATCCGATAGTGATTTTGTTCGACTTAACATGTATGAAGACACACAATTTCCTGAAAGATTTAATCAAAATAAAGGAAAATCAATTCAAAATTATCAAGAATACCAAGCTGGGCAATCAGGTAACTTTTCTATTGAATAAATTGTGGTTTATATGAGTAAAAAGTTGAAAGTCATATTTAAAAAATCAGTAACTAATTTCGTTAAAAATATGGAACAGAATACTACAAAAGAAGAAATTCGAAATAATTATTTACCTGTTTTAAAGAAAAACTATAATGCAATAACCACTTCCATACCAAAATGGGAAAGTATTTTTTCGAATTATTTTGCATATGGTGAGGATATAAATCCGAATAAGATTCACCCCAAATTAATAATTCTACCAAGGAAAAAATCCTCTGATTTACATAAATTGTTTAAAGTTGCAACCATGACTTGGTCAGTTCCATTAAGTAATGGATTTGGTAGGAGAATTAGAGGACTTGTTTTTGATACCTATAACGAAAAATTAATGGGTATATTCGCATTAGGTGACCCCGTTTATAATCGTGCTATAAGAGATGAATTTATTGGATGGAATAATGAAACAAAGGAAAAGAATTTGATTAATCTCATGACAAGCTACATTTTAGGGGCTGTTCCACCTTACAATAAGTTAAAAATTGGAAAATACATATCACAAGTAAGTGTTAGTAAAGAGGTAGTTTCAGAATTTAAAAAACGCTATCATAACTGTAAGGGAAATATAAGTGGAGAAAGAAAGAATGCACAATTAATTGGTGTTACAAATGTTACAGCTTTTGGAAAGAGTTCTATGATGGATCGAATCTATCATCCAGAATGGAACTTTATTGGATATAGTAGAGGTTTTGGAACCAGTTTTTTCAGTGATGGAATCTTTGATATGGCTAAAGAATTAGTACGAGAAGATAATGAAGAATTTTACCGAATGTATAATTACGGTGAAGGACCAAATTGGAAACTTAGAATCTTACGTAAAGCATTTCAACTGGCAGATGTTCCTCAAAATTATTTAGAAATTGGAAACTATAAAGGTATTTATTTTTGTGGTATCGCGGAAAACTGGAAGGAAATTTTATTATCTCCAAACTTCATAAAAGCAAAATATCCTGAAAAATATGGTTACAGAAATTATTGGAAGGATTTTAAGCCAATTGTACAGAAAAGATCACAAACCGATAATTCTTGGAAAGATTTTGATTTGCATGAAGTAATATCTCGTGTTAAACAAGTAATTTGAAATAATTAAATTGATGATCTATGAATATAATCATTTTAAGAGCTTCCATATTTGGTTCCCCTAATTCAGACTTGGAGATTTCCAGATATTGAAAAATTCATAGTCACAAACCATTATTGTTAATCTATCATGTAAAAAAGTTAACCAAATCGTATGCTGATACTGATGATTAAATTGAATTATAAATTAATTGATAACCAACTGTTAAAATTAATTATGAGTTGTTAACTAATTTGATAAGAATTTGCTATTCACTTATATAGG
>JAOUKW010000397.1 GCA_029882335.1 Candidatus Heimdallarchaeota archaeon
AACTGTTATAATATCAGTTAAAATTTATTACTACATCTTCAATTTTAAGGTGTTGATATCATTTAGTCTTGGATTAGTTGAAGTTCATTCGAAAAAAAAAAGAAAAGTGGATTGACACTTTTCTTTGTTGCGATTATTTAGGGGGTTTCAAATTTTATTGCTACTTCTATTTATCACCTCTTTAATTTTGTTCAGGACCTAAAAGATCCTATGTATAATTGTTATGAGTTCATTCTTAGGGGTTTTTATTTTTTATCTCAGCTACTTTGCTATATCACCTCTTAGCAATTACCAAATGTAACCTTAGTTTATTAGGATCGAAGAAATTGAGAAAAATTCATGCCCGTTATTTGTCAACACTCCGATCCGATTAAAACTTAGGATCTAATATACACATTATTAATAGTATAATGAATGTGTTTGAGTATTGTACAAATGAACATTGCTAATTATAGTAGGGATTCATCGTATTTAAATAATTCTTGAAAGATGAATAAAATACAATAATTTTTAATTATTTAAGCAACTTTTTGATATGGTTTCATAATTCTTTGTATTTTTTCTATTTTTTACCAATTATAATAAATATTTTACAGTAATCAATTGAAATATATTAATCATCTTGGATTAATTTTAATGTTTTAAAATACAAGATTGTACTTAGTAAAATAGCCAGAGTTAATGGCACAAATAATAAAGGTAAACCGTAATAATCAACAAAATAACCTGAAAGAGCAATAAATGGTGAGATCAATAATGTTGAAAGTGATGGAAGTAATGAGTAAAAAGCATTTCTCATTTCATCCTCTACAAGATCTAGATATATTCTTTGTAAAATTAATTGAATTGATCTCCTCATCAAATGTCCAAAAAATATTGTGAGTGCAAATAGCACGATGGCTGTGGGATTATACTCATTTTTGATAGGAAAATAAAAAAATAACATCCCCATTACTGGAAGGAAGAAGATTGTATGAGCTAAATGGATTCTTCTCAACCACACTTTTACTTCCAATCCTTTTATCCAAGAAGCAATAAACCATGTAGCGATAGAACCAGCCACAAATAAGGAAAATCTAAAATATGATGCACCTAAATCAGAGCCAGTATAACCAAAATATAGAGGGAACAAACCAAAATTCGCATAAGTATTTAGTACTGCTGTGTGGATCATAAATGCAATTACTAACCCAAGCAATACTTTATTTGACGTAACAACATAAATTCCAAGTTTAAATTGAATAAGATAATTACTATTTTCTTTGGTTTTTTCCCTCTTATAATGACTCTTGAAATAAAATAATACAATAAAACTTAGTATTAAATATAAAATTGATTGAATGGTAAATACAAATTCACGATCTTGTGTCACAGATAAATATCCACCAAGAAGTAACATAAATCCGCCTAAAAACTCAACAGTTACTCCTATTCTTGCAGTAATTAATCTATATAATTTTCTGTCTTTATCTAACCCATTTTCAAGGATTTTGTAATTATTATCAAACCATGTTTCTATAGCTCCAGATTGTTGTGACATAGAAAAGGAATTTATCATAATACCCAAAATTAAAGTAAAATCGGTAGTAGCACTACCTAGAATATAAAATGAAAGACTATATGTAATGAATGCAAAAAATAACACTATTTTTTGACCTAAATAATCAGATATAACACCTGTTGGGTAATCCAATAGAGATGATGTTAAGAAGTATGCAGATAATATCAATCCTGCTTTAGTTGCTCCAAATTCATCTAGGATAAATAAAACAAAAAAAGTCTGAGATAAATAATTAATTGCCACTGATAATCCTCTAAAAAGAAAATAAGATGATATAAATTTTTTTGCAACTGGGTTGAATACTCCACTCCCAATTAAATCATGAAATGATTTCACTATATTACATCGAATTTTTCATTGTTATAAGCCTAATCTAGTAGTTGAACTCATATTGTAATTTTTTTCTCAAAAATTTTTATTTCATTCTAATTTTTTGAGATAAGTAATTATTAGATAAAATAGGCATAATTTGTATTTTCAAATCAGAATATTTTATTTGGTTAAAATTTAGGGATCATTATGTATTTGGACTCAGCATACAATTGGTTATTTGAGAATAGAATTTTATTATCACAATATCCATCTCAAGAATTATTTGATTTCTATGTAGATGACTTAAAAATTGATGTTATTATTTCTCTGACAGAATCTAAACCTCAATTAGATTTAGCTAAATATAAGAAGTCCATTTTACATCTTCATTTCCCAATTAAGGATTTTTCCATCCCTAGTGTAGAAGAAACACAATCAATACTTCAAAAGTTATATTATGAGTATTCTAACGAAAAGGTAATAGTCATTCATTGTATCGCAGGTTGTGGTAGAACTGGAACAATAGCCACATTGTTGTATTGGTTAATTATCAATAAGGAAGGTATTGCAACGTCAATTCAAGATTCATTATCATTTGTTCGAAAAGTACGTCCTTGCTCTGTTGAATCATCATTACAGGAAGAATTTCTTAGAAATTTTGTGTTAACATATGATTCAAACATATAATTCGTTGAATGTACTAATTTATGAAGTGGATATAAAAGTTCAAAAATTATTGTTCTGATCCTAGTAATTCTTTGACTATTGTTTCAATGGATTTGGAGGCTTGAGAATTAACTATTACTTTTGTTGCATTTGCAGCTCGAGCTTTATCTAGAAGTTGTGTATCTTTATGAGGTCCGATAGCCAATATAGGAATATTTTTTTCTACCACTAATTTGATAGTATCCACACCACCAACTGGATCATGTGTTAAGTCATGAATTACAAGCTGAGCTGGGAAACGTTTATTGTTTAATCGAGTAATCAGGTCATCTACATTATCATATGGATGTACAATGTGACCTTCTCCTCTCAAACGAGACCCTAATTCTTCATTAAAAAGAAATTCACATCCAAGTAAAATTACTTTTCGGGGAGGCACAACATTTATTCGTTCTAAATGGTAATAAGTAATACAATAATGAGCCTAATGAATTACTTAAGATCATTTAAAATTATTACATTTACACTAATTGTAGATAGTACTAGGGTATTTTAATTGTTAGAAAACTAACAAAAGAAAATCTATCGATAAATACTTAATTTTATATAATTAGGTTCATAATATTATTCAATTGGGATCTAGTCTAATAATATGTCAAAATTGTGGCAATAAATATCAGAAAACAGGTATATTGTATTGTTATGGGTGTGGTGCTACAATGATTGAAAATCAGGATAAAATTAAACTGGCAAATGCTGTAAAATCAAGTTTATATGATATACAAAAAGTTGAAAGTACTTCAAATTTTAAATATAGTCGGATTTCAAAGAAAAAGGAGAAATACGATTATAAAACTATAGTATTTATACTATTCTTAATCATTTTAATTATTATTGCTGGAAGGTCATCAATATTGATTTTTGGAGGATTAGTAATATTTCTAGCAATTTATATCATATCACTATTACGTCATGAATTACAATTGTAAACCGAATAATACAGAATTAAGTTCGTTTTTTCCAGGTGATATCGTTTATATTTGACATATAATTATCCAATCTAGCCAAAACAAATAGCAGGTCAGATAGACGGTTAACAAAAGGTATAATCTTACCATTAATCTCGGATATAGTATTTAGAGATACGATTAATCGTTCTGCTCTTCTAGCGACAGTTCTAGCTAAATGAAGCCAAGATGATCCCTCAGTTCCTCCTGGAAGAATGAATGATTTTAATTCAGGTAAATGCTCTGTTTTTTCGTCAATTATTTTTTCTAAGAAATTTACATCATCAGTAGTAATAGTATTCATAGGTATTTGTGATGCTAAATCACTTCCAAGTTCAAA
>JAOUKW010000059.1 GCA_029882335.1 Candidatus Heimdallarchaeota archaeon
TCCTAAATACAAATTTATTAATTTGTATAATAAGGAAGTGTTACAGCTAAATCCCAATATCTCAAATTTAGCAGATCTATTTTGGAAAATTTGCAATTCAAAAAAATTAGAAATTATGATAATTGATGAATTATTCAACAAACATGAAGTAAATCTAAATAATTTTTTTTATTAAGATATTAGGCTAGGAATTAAATTTTGTAAATCCAATAGGGTTTTTACTCTTGGGAAAATTTCCATAGTCCCTCTACAGATATGTGCTCGGAAATAATCATGGACATATTCAATTGGAAGATTATCTTCTTCCATTCTGAGAAGAAGTAAGCTTATTATTAAAGTATCGTGTGGACCATTTAAAGTATAACGATTAAACTCCATACCTTCTAAATCATATTCTTTTGGATTTGGAATTCCTGAAATATTTATGGAGTGACAAAAAGCAAACCTAGCTAGAATATTTGGTGTCAAACCTGTTTTACCTTTTAATTGTCTTAATCGATATGTAGCTGCTTCTGAAATTTTAATTTTGTTTATTGTTTTCAACATGATAATCACCTAATTAAAGAAGTACCCATCTGATAATTTTGTATATTGTTCATTTGGGTCAAAATCTATTAAATAAGTTCTATTTAAATAAGGTTTAATATCTATGAATAATTCTTGGTCAATTTCCTCATTAGTTGATAAAATAATCACCTGTGATTGATTTTGTATGAAAAATTCATTCACTAATAACTTTTTATGTTCATCATCCAACTTTCCAAGTGGTGTGTCAATAATGAAAGGTAACTCTTTGTCAGATACTTCTGCCAATGACCAGAGAATAGAAATAGCTAATAATTGTTTTTCTCCTCTTGATAAATAGTCTTTTTCCCATAATTCTTTATAACTTCCATATAATTTGATATTATAATTTTCAGGATCTATTTCTATTTTCGATAAACTTTTACTTTTTCTACATAATGAGGAAAATTTATCTTTAATGGCTTCACCTAATTCTAATAATTTCTGCTGATTATTTATTTTAATAAATTTATTCAAAACTCTTTTTACAGATAATATTTTTAATCTTACTTCTTGGTTTTCCTTTTTTTTGGAAAGTTCTATATTCAATTTATTAAACTCTGATGTAGTTAATTTAATATTATAATTAGTAGAATTTATTTTTTCCTCAATTTCCTTATACTGAATTTTCAATTTTTCAATTTCACTTATTTTTTCTTTAATCGATGAAAAATCATCTTCTAACTCATAATCATTATTTGGAGTTAAATCCAAATCCCTATTGATCTTATTGATCGATTTTACTATATTATTTCCTATATGAAATAGTGAATTTATCTCATCCTCTGTTTGTATTACTAAATTAATTGCATTTTCAACAGTTGCTAAATCTTTAACGGATAAAGTAGATAATGATGAATTTTCTTTTTTGTAATTAAATTGGGTTAAAATCATTTTTTCTAGTTGATCCAAAATTTTTAGATCATTTACAATAGATCTAGAAATATTTTCTTGAAGATTTTCTTTCTTTTCTTGTATGAGACCTGTCATTTCCTTGATTATTTGACTTTTTCTTTCAGAATAAAGAATTTGTTGAATTTTGCTAAATTTATTTTTAACAATTAAAAATGGCATTAATTCAGTTGCACTTTGCCTGATGTTATTCTCTATTTCATCAAGTTCTGATTGAATATTATTCTTTTTTTCTTTATTTTCATCTCGTTTTTTGGCAAATATACCCCCTTTTGTTCTAAAATCATCCTCTAGTCTTGTTAATTCAAGTTGTGACCTTTTTATTTTCGTATTTGTACCTGCTAAATCTTGTTTTAAACTCATGATTTCTTTTTCATAATTTACAAGTAAATCCCTTTTATATTTAATTTCCTGTTCAATTTCATCGTCCCCTTCATTGATATCTAATGTAAGTTGGTAGTCTAAATCAATATTTAACTGTTCTGCATAATGCAATCCAAGAATCATTTTTATTGATTTTTCAAGAAATACATTGCTTCCTTCATTGATAGCTAATCCTTTTAAATCTTCTGCATCGAATAAATATAAATCAAGTACGTAAGGTGGTATAAGATCTAAAATAAATTCTTGCCAATCAGCTTCATTGACTCCAGAAAAACGAAAACCATTTTTTAGCAATGTAAAATTTTGTTTTAAAACACCATTTAGAACCGACCATTTCCTGCGTACTGTATACTCTTCTGGTTCTCCTAAATTATAAAAAATGAAAGAAACCTCTATAATACTTTTTTCTGAAGATGCATGTAAATAATTTCTGCGTGCTATCAAATAGTTATTGAAATCAATATCTCTGATTCTTGCTCCTTGAGACCTTTTACCATATAAGCAACATTTTAAAGCTTCTAATAAAGTTGATTTGCCTGCACCATTATTTCCTCCAATTAGAGTTATCTTTTTTAATCCGTTTGGGAATAAGTTAAATTCCGTCAAATTTCTATATGAACCAAAATTTTGTATTTTCACTTCTTTTATAATCATACAAATCTCCATTTAATTTTGTTTGTTATTTTGTTCAATTTCTTTTAGTACTTCTTTTTCAATTTCTTTTAGTACCTCTTGCTTCGTTCTCCAATCTTTTCTTAAAATCTTGGATATCGATTTATGTATTTTTGGTCTCACAAGCATACCATACATTTTTCTTTCTACTGATAATAGATCAACCAACAATTGAAAATTAGTATCTTCTTCCTCTGCTAATTCTTTTAATGTATTTAATTCCTTTGTATTAAACATTCCAATATCATCCTTAGGTATGTTTAAAGGTTTATTCATTACTTTTTTATATATTCTTGGTACTGATTCTTCCCAATCTCCCTCTTCATACTTCCATATTTTTGCAATTGTGTATAATTCATTTTCTGAGATTAATTCTATATTTTCAATTGGATTTAAACTCTTTAATTCTAATTGTGTTTTTAATAATTTTTCTAATAATTCTTTTCTAAACCATGGTTCATATGGACCTGGTACATAATGACCTTCTCCATTTTTTGTCAATTTTGTTACTTTTCCATTTCTCCTCTTATGACTCCTGTATTTATCTCGATTTTCTACTTCTTGTGTCATAGCAAGAAAGTTACGGAATTCAAGCATTGGTTTTAACCATTGTTGACCAGAATTAATTTGTGCATTCAAACTTTTATCTTCTTTGACTACCGTACATGTCCAACAACCAAATCGACTATTTCCACATGATGGGGTTGATTTATCTATCACTAATGGACACTCTCCAGTAGCATCCTTGTACATTTTGAATAATTCGTTATTATCAAAGCCAACTGGGGATTGTTCTTCTCTTAAATATGACCAGATATCATCAGTTGTAAAATCTTCAATTGGTGTATATACATATGCTGCTGGAATGGAAGAATGTGTAGATAATAAAGATTCAGGCTTTTTATGCAAACTCATAATTTGCGCTCGTGTCATGGATTCTTGTTTTCTCACACCTAACACAACAATTACTTCTCCAAATTCACTAGCAGTATCGATTATGAATTTATTTGCAGGACGAATTTTCATTCTATCAGTACACCATCTAAACAAATTAGTTGGGGCTGGATATCCTCTACCTATCAAATTTACCCAAAATGTATCATTTTGAGCCGGTACAACCTTCACAATTTGAATACCCAAATTTGAGTTTTTGCTTGCTTTTTCTAATAATTCTAATTGTTTTTTTAAGTGATTGGCGATGATTGGCGTCTCTACAAGTGTATCTGAAGCAATTATATACAGAGGTTTTATTTTTTCTGGAAATTTTTTATATACTACTTCTATTGCACTCCAAACTAATTGTAAGGTAGTTGTTGAATCTTTACCACCAGAAAATCCTAAAATCCATGGTCTAGTGTCAAAAATATATACATCAACAATCTCATTAATTATATCCTCTAAACTACGTGAATTAAAAATTGAATTATTGTAATTATCCTCTAGAATTTGTAATTCTCGTAAAATCTTTTCTTCTACTTTTTCCATATTTATCACTCAATTTGATTTTTTAGATATTTTATTGTTTGTTCTAGATTCGCTTGAGTCCTAGACATTCTTCCTCTGTTTAAGGCTACTCCTTCCCATTCATCTGATCGAAGCCAATCTATTTTAGATAATGATTGGATTTTTTCTTTCCAATTATTTGGGTAATTTTCCAAAACATATGTAGCCAAATAACCTAAACTTTCTAACAAGATACCATGTGAACAAACATATTCCATCCTAAATTCAGCAGGAGTCAATCTACCATCTAATACCTCTTTCCATGGACTGATAATGTTTGTTAGAATATTGAAATATTCTATCAGTAGAGCTTTTCTTCTTTTCAGTTCTTTTTTCTCAAGATCATCCTCCAAAGTAATACTACATGCAGAATATAAACTACTTAGCGTGAATAGTTTCGTACTCCTTTTTGAAATTGATGTTTTCTCCAATTCAATCTTGCCTTTAAACAATTCTACCTTCTGTATGATATCTAAAACTTCTCTTGATGAATTATCCCTAATATTGTACAAGATACTCAATGATCTACTAGGACGAACTGCATTTTTATTTAAATCAGCAAACATTTGTTGGGAGCGAGCTAATCCTAAATCTACAAAAAATACAACAGGAATACTTTCATAGGCTAAATCAGGTCTTTCTTCTAATACTTTCTCAATCGCAGCTCTTCTATGTTGACCATCGTTAATAATAAGGGTGGCATTCATAGATATCTTTATTTCACCAATAGGTGATTTTTTTTCAATTGGCAGGAAGTCCATTTTTCCATCTATACTTGCAGTTAATGCACTAAAAACATAATCATTTTTGTTATTTATAACGTATTTCGCAATGGATGGAACTCGAGCAACATTAAGATTTCTTTGAGCTCTTAAATTTGGTGGAACTTCATATTCATTGAATACAAATATCCTTGGTATTTGTTTAAACGGTACCATTGCCGTATAAAATTCTCTACTTGCTTGAACTCCCCTTATTGCAGGAAAACTTATAAATCCTGATGCATCATCTAAGTCAATCTTTTTGGAAGTCTGCATTTCTAATTTGTATGTTTACTTAATTATTTATTATGTTTACTAGATGGTATATAATTAAATTCAAATTTAAATTAGATAAATAGTGAGTAAAGTGAAAAGATCTAAAATTGAATCAATTTATTAAATTACAAATCATTAATTCACCAATATTATTACTAATTTCCAATTTTATCAGACAGTAATTTCAAATACTCAATTAAAAAATTTGATAAATCATTGGATATAGGAATTTTTTCTTGAATTATACTAAATCCACCTGATGCATAATAATTTAATTCATTCATTCCTAATTCAGATAGTTTTGTTAATGAATCAGAACTGAAAAACAACGACATATGTTTTAATATTGACTCATTAGTTTGATTTGCTAGATTTTTGTTTATATAATTATAAAATAATAATGCTCTAATTTCATTTTCAAAAGGTTTTAGTTTTATAGTAAATTTATCAGTTAATTCTGTATTTTCAGCTAATTGTTTATTATATATGTTATATGATAAACCTACTAATGCACATAACCAATAATATTCCAGTTTAGAATCAAATTTACCAGAAGTTGAATTTTTATTAATTCTGTCAAAATATTCTCGAACTTTCACTTCTATAATAAATTTCATTCAACCACTTTATCCTTTTCAACCTCATAATTCATAAAAAAATTAAAATCATGATCAAAAATCATTTCACCTTCTTGTGGAGAACCGTTAATTCCTTCTTTTCTTCTCCTAAATGTTCCAGTAGATACATTGTCTTTTTTACATAGATCAAGTAATCCAATTTTTTCTGCAGATGTGATAAAACCAATAATTTGAGGAAAATTATTGGGAATCTCTTTTGCCCAATTCCTAGAAACACCTAAACCAAATCCAGTAGTTGGACTATCTATAATTAAGGGTACTTGAATTTCACCTAATTGATACATAGATGTGACATAACTATATGCAGCTGCCAGTTGAGCTGCCATATTTACATTATCCATTTCATCTCCATATGAATTGATAAACTTCAATCCATTATCTAAGCTTTTTATTTTATGATCACCTCCACCTGCATGCATTTGACTAAAATAATAATTTGTTTTTTTAATAACTTCCTCTCTTAATATATTCATTAAGTCTGAAAGACTGTTATTGATTATGTTTTTTGCAAAAGATATTCCATTTTCAATTTTTTGTAGTTCTTTAAAGGATTCTAACTCTGTATCAAACCAATCTTTTAATCTATCTAAAGTATAAAGATTTATACACCTACTAAACTTATTTTTTGATGTATAAAATTCTCCATTTAATTTATAAACTTCAACATCTAATTTTTTTGATTTTATTATACCCAGATCTTTAGTTTGAATATTTTCGAGCTCTTCTTCTAAATTGTAAATTTCATTAGAAATATTGGTTTGTTTTTCAATTAGTTCTTTAATTTTATTTAAATTTGTTTCATCAAAAGAACTTCTTACAATATCTAATTGTTCTTCAGCTGATTTAACCGCGTTTTTTAGATTTGAAAGATCTTCTATGGTATCAGATATTGAGTTAATTGGACAAACTGATTCCCGGACATGATATTGCATATTTTTAACAATTGTTAATTCATCGTCCCCTAAATAATCTTCAATATGGTTTGAGATATGTAACTTCATAGTTTGATTCCACTGGTTTCCACATATGCATCTATTGCTTTCTAATAATTCTGTGATAAATGATTTACCAATCGATCTCGGAATTTTTTCTTTTTCTATATTCTTATAAAAGTCTTTTATATTTTGAACCCTTTCAAAAAAAATTCCTGGGTTAAACAAATATTCTAGTTTTTCCTTAGTAATTGTCTTCAAATCATCCTTTGCTTCTTTGATTTTATCCTTCGCTTGAGCCAATTCATTTTGTTTTGAACCTTCACCTTGATCTATTTTTTCTAGATTATGAGTTATTTTTTCTAGTTGTTTTTTATTTTGCTTCAATTGTTTTTTAATTTCATTTTGTCTTTTATAAATTTGTTGAATGTGCTGTTTACAATCATTATATGAGGTAGATAATGCTTTCACCTTATTATCAACACTTGATTGTTTAATTCGATTTAACTCTTGACTAAGTACATCATCTAGATGACCATCTAATAGTTCTCCACCTCCCATATTTCCACCTACTAATAAAAATACTTTATGAAGATCTGTAACTTGCCTTATAGCATGTTCGATTAACTCTGCTCCTTGAGATTTATTTAATTCAGTTGCCATTTCACCATCAAATATGAATAAATTTACAAATTGGTTCTTTTGATAGAATTTATATTTAAATTTTGGTGGTAATTCCCAACCATCTATTTTACCTCCTAATTTTGGAGAAACAGTGATGAATTTTGCTTCTAGGTTTTCAAAATCGAATTTTATCCCAATAGAATAATCTTCATCATCAATTAGTAAATCAACCCAAAATTCTCCTTCAAGTCTATTCCCAGTATTTTGATTTCCAATATAACGAAAACTCATTAATTCTTTTTGATTGGGTAAAACACCAATAAACACATATCTCAATAA
Source organism: Candidatus Heimdallarchaeota archaeon (assembly GCA_029882335.1). GTDB lineage: Archaea > Asgardarchaeota > Heimdallarchaeia > Heimdallarchaeales > Kariarchaeaceae > JAOUKW01. The sequence continues at coordinate 7,606 of JAOUKW010000059.1, forward strand.
TTTTAATGTTGTAGTTTTTCCATAACCATTTTGAATTTGTATGAAGTTTATACCATTTATTTGTGCTACATTATAAGATAAATTTTCTATTTGCCTAATATTTTTCCATACTATCGATTTTATTCGTACGCTAAGTTTATTCAGATTAATTCTCCCCCACTAATTGTCCCAATTCTGAAATTAATTCCTTTAATTGATTTAATTCAATTCTTTCTTCTTTAAATGTTCGTTTTATTATAATATTGAATGAATTCAAAATGCTTTCTTGATTTTTGTAGGAATACTCTTGTACATATTTATGAATAATTTCAAGCAATTTATCTTCTATATTCAAAAATAATCACCTCACATTTGATAATTTTGTTAGCCAATCTCTTCTTACCTCATCTGAATTTAATTTATTATTATCTTTTCTCTCTTCAAATATAAAATCGACAATATTTGCAATCTTATAAGGATTATTAGGATCTATTCGAAGCGCTCTTCCAATTCTTTGGATAGTCTCTAGTTTTTGGACATCAGACGAAAATAAAATAATATTTTTAATATTTTTTAGATCTATCCCTTCTGAAATCATATGACATGTTATAAGTGCGTCATACTCACCTTCCGAAAATAATGTAAGTATATTTTCAGAATGTCCAGAGAAAAATTCACGATATTTTCTTGTATATTTATGAATTGTTTTTGAAACTTCATTCCCAAAATCAGTACTATGAACAAAAATAATACAGTTTGTTAAAATTTTTTGATTTTCTTTAATAAACTCTTCAAAAATTGGAATCTTGGATCGTGCATTTTTTAATACGTTACTGGCCATTATATAAGGTGCTTCAGAAGAAACATCCCCCTTTTCTGCTAATGCAGCCCACTTTCTAAATTCTTCTACTCTCTTTTTTAATTCCTCTTCAGTAGGTGTATAGATTAGCGGGTAATATTCAAATGGACAAAGAATACTGTTTTTTATAGCATCTTCTAAGCCAAAATGAAAAATGACATTTTGTGAAGATAATTCATCAATAATATCATTATTATTTGAATATTTAAAAGACAACCTTGTAAAACTGTTTAAGATAAACTCATTCCTAGAATTTGAAAATAAAGAGAATGGAGTAGCACTTAATCCCAATCTATACCTAAATTTATTATATTCTGTTTTGAAATCTTTTGATAATAATTGCTCTATTTCATCATTGTCCAAATTTGTAATATTACTATTTTTCAATTCTTTTGTCAATAACATACGGTTTTTTTCTGATCCAATATTGTGAATCTCATCAACAATTAATAATGTATTATCTCCAAAATCTTCCCTCATATGAACTGCGAAATTCTGAAATAAGCTATATGTAATAAATAAACAAGAACCTTTTTTATTTTGAGACATAAAACTATCTACTTCTTTTCTATCTTTTATTTCCCAATAGGAAAATTTTCTCCAATCAGCACCAAACTCTCTCAAAACCTTATTCCATTGAATTAATAATCTTTCACTGGTGTTAATCACAACTCTGTCAATTTTATTTTCTTTGAATAATTTCTCTATTATTTTCAAAGCTGTTCTTGTTTTTCCAGTTCCAGTCGCCATTGCTAATATTCCGATTCCATTTGCATTATTTTCATCCAAATACCACTTGAGTGCATCATGCTGGTGTTTCCATTTATTATCAACTTGAAGATAATTCATATTCTCATAAGGTTCACCAATCAATTTAGGATGTGTTGGTTCAAAATATGTAATTAACTTTAGTTTTGCAGCTTCAGGAATATCTATAATCATCACATTTTCCTCAATATTTTTACCATTAGTATTCCAGTATTTTTCAAATATATCTTGTGCTTCCTTTACGAATTCAGCATGGCCATCAATCCAAGATCTGTGTAAAGCAAAAGATTCACCATTTTTTGTCCATCCTCTATAAGTTTCATTTAAAGATCCAATAAACTGTAAAACATTACCATTATTATCTTTGAAAATACCAATTTTATGATGAAATTCGCTTTCTTCAGATAATACTGGATTTTGATTTTCATCCAACATTAATCCAATTTTAATTTCTAATTTATTATTTAGTAACATCCAAGATAATCCTTTGAGTCTTTCTTTTTGAAAATTTGGTGAAAATTTTGCTTTTTCTAATTCAATTTCTAAAGATTTTTTCAATTTTTCTTCTATTTTATTAGATGTAACCATTTCATTAACATCTTCTTTTGATAATCTAGATCCGATTAATAATCTCATTTTTGAATTTTCGTTTATACAAAATTTGCTAAATCCTCTACTAGCAAGTGCTAAAGAATTAGATGAAAAATATCCTGAGATTCTATCATATTTAACAGAATTTTGAAGTATTGGGATATAAAATTCAGTTACAAGGTCAAATGAAGGAGTTTGACGGTACAAGAATTTTAAATTTATCAACATTTGAAAATCTAACATTAATTTAGATTATTTTTCAAGTTTATTTAATTTTATATTCCAATATATTTCATTGATCAATGTTAATTCATAAAAACTTATATTGATTTTGTATGAGTTGCTGATTAATGATCACCTGTTTATTAATTAAAAATGAGTTAAAAATTAGTATTAATGATAGAAGAAAAAATTACCCTTATTATCAGGGAAGTCTTCTTGCAAAAGATCTGATCTGGATTTCAGAAGCGCCTTCCTATGAAATAGATGATTCAGATAGAGAACTAGCATTAAATGTTCTAAATATTCCTGTAAGAAAATGGCAAAGACCTCTGATAGATGAAAAAATAAATAAAATGTCATTGTATTTTAATTCAGATGAAACAGATGATCAAAAGCTACCAAACTTAATGCCTAATCCAGTATTATTGGCTTCAAATAGAAATTCATCTAATTCTTTAATAATTCAACCATACGAGGAAATAATAAATAATTCAACTATTAACATTCCAAATCTCTTTAAATTAACTATTAATTATAATGATAAAAACAATGAAAAACCATTATGGGTTTTGGATGGGCAACATAGAATAAAAGCTCTCTCAAATTCAAACCAAAAAAACAATCCTATTCCATTTGTTTTGTTGTATGATCTATCTTCAAATTCTGTTTACCGAGATTCTTTATTTGCTAAAATTTTTGCAGAAGTTACAACAGGATCAACACCTTTGAATTATCTACATCAAGAATGGTTGATGAGAGCATTTAACTTAGGTGATTATGCTTTAATAACTCATAGAAATTCAATCGATACAGTACTTCATTTGGTATCTATAAATAACTTATCCAATTTATTCGGAGATAATATTGAAATTAATCCAGATTTACGGGATATGGATAGAATATTTGATACAAACTTATTAGAAATGAAACAATTAATTTACAATGAATATTATAAAAAAATATCAGAAGGAGGTCCGAAAAAGTTAAATTCAAAGGAATTGGCTTTAGAGTTAATTAACGCAGTTAATATATTAACTGTGCTTATTAAAGCTGAAAAAAATGTGTTTTTTAGTGAAAAAAAGTTTCGAAAAAAAATTGTACAACAAGCATTCTTGATAGGTTGTTTGGCATTTTTATTAAAATATATTCAATTTAAACAAAACAAATATACAAAAACTGTAAATTGGGATGAATTATTTAATAAATATAATTTTAGTAAAATAAATTGGAATTTTAATTCATGGGTTAGTAGCTTATCTGGATCATTGAATACTATTTCTTTTAAAATAATCAAAAATTGTTTTGTGAAAATGTTTACTGAATTTGAAAATCACGTTACTGTTGAGTTATTTAATCCAAATTTTGTTAACTTCCTTCAAGGGAACAAAGCTAAAGTAAAGATTCAACTTAAGAAAAAGCAAAAATCTAAAATCATTTCTAAAGAGGAATTATTTGATGTCCCTGGTGTAAATTCATGTTTGATAAATGATAATAAATATTTTTCCATCTCAGAAGAAACACCAAACATCTTAATTGACAAAATAACCAATGGTGATAGTTCCCCTGCAAACCCTAAAACATATAGTAAAAAAAAATTTTGTATAATTGAGCTTAATAAGGATGGGATTATGCATCTGATAATAACTCTTCATCTATTTGGAGGTATCAAAAAGCAACTTGTTTTAAAACTTGAGAAATTTGATTAGGTATGTTGTTATGTGGGAAAATTACATAAAACAGCTTAATAATTTACCAGTAGAAAATTGGGAAAATTTATATAATAAATTTAATAAAAATAAAAATGATCTTGTTAGTTTAATGATTTTAATTCATCCTGAAAATTATAATCATTTAATAAAAATACCAGGAATTTCAGATCCAAGGGGAAATAGATATTTTGATAACACAGTGTTTTCTATTGATCGGAATCAAAATAAATGTGATTCAATAAAAATTTTCGGTTATATTTGCCCATTAAAAAATTCTGATGAAAATAAAATAAATATTGATCATTTATGGCCTTTTTCTTTAGGAGGACCAACAGAAGTTTCTAATGGAATTTTTTTGTGTAAAATACATAATAATTTCAAACATAATGATATTCATAATATTGATGAAAATTTGTTGTTAAATTTCACTTGGTTGGAGGAATTATTATCTAAGATAAAAAATTTAAAAAATTTTGAAAAACAGGGATTATTCTAATTTCTTGGCTAATTCCTAAAACATAGATACCTCCTTTCTTAATTCAATTTTTTCAATATTTGGTTCTAGAAAATTCATTAAATTATTAAATCCCAGTCTTGCAGAGACTGGTATCGTAATCGAAGATGATGATCCAATTGAAAGTATGTTTTTTAATTCAATCAGACGTTTTATTTGATTATAAACATGGACTTCATTATGCATTCCACGATTAGGAATGATGAGTTTAAATTCCGTATTCAAGCTTTCTATGCGGTTTGAGACGATACTTTTTCTACCAAACTTCCAACCCAACACCTTGCCATTGTAATCAATGGCTAAAATCAAAATCCAAGACTTTTTGCCAACTTTAAAAAAAGTTTCATCAATTCAGATTACCTCTTCCAGCATGGCTGGAAGTTGTAATGTTTGGTAATGCCTACTTTCTTCATTTATCTTTGAAATCACAGAGTAAACATATTTCTCACTTTGATTGACTAATTTACACAGATTACGCGCTTAAAGATAATATAGTTATAAGATAGAAAACCATCTGAACTTTGAAAATATTGACGAATTTTACTTAGAAATCGCGCTAATTAATTAGCCTAGAAAAATAAATTATCCCAAAAATTTCTATATTATTAATTTAGACGCGCGATCTTCAAATTTAAAATATTCTAATATTCAATCCTAAATTAAAATTATATAAAATTCTAGAAACTAGATGAAAATAAAAAAATAAAAGCACTCTAAACAAATAATAAAGCAACTTCTTTAGATTTAATATACTCTCTTTACTTTAATAACTTGTTAACTGATTTTTTGTAGGGATAGTATTGCAGTCAATTATGGATCACAAAAACAGAACACGCGTAAGCCAACTTGATTTTAGAAATTCTGATACAAAGTATGCTACTCATGTTTTTCATAAATATCCGGCTGTAATGGTTGGTCCTGTTGCGAAATATTGCCTCAATACATGGTTAAAAAATCAAAATAAAATACTTGATCCATTTGTAGGTAGTGGTTCTGTTTTGGTAGAATCAGCCATCCAGCAAAAAATGTCAATTGGAGTAGATTTAAATCCTCTAGCAGTCTTAATATCAAAAGTAAAAACAAGGATTATTAGTTTAGAAATTCTGTTGGAGTATAAAAAGAATTTATTTAGTTCATTAGACCTTTATTTACATAATACGATATTAATTAATTCATTGCAAATTGAAATACCAGATACTATAACAAACTGGGATCAATGGTTTAGTGATTTGCATTTGCAACAACTATTATTGATTAAATCTAAAATACTGGAAATCGTACCAGTACAAGAATATCAAGAATTCTTTTTGGTTGCATTTTCGGAATTGATAAGGGAAGCTTCCTATACACGGAACGGTGAATTTAAAAGATTTAGAATGCCAAAGGATAAAAGAGATCAATTTTTGTTTCCTGTATTATCTGAATTTCTTAAAAAAGTAGACAGAAATATTCAGGGTTATCGAGACTACCTTAATTTGCTTCCAAAACAAGCAAGTAAATTTGAACCAAAGGTCTATTTTGGTAATTCTAAACATTTAGATTTCATAGAAGATGCTTCTATGAATGGAATTTTGACTTCTCCCCCTTATGGAGATTCTTTTACTACTGTGGCATATGGTCAATTTTCTAGTTTATCTTCTGAAATATTGGGTTTAAATGTAATACAACCACTACGTGTGGATGATTATTTAATGGGAGGTAAAAAAGAGCAACGTAGTACTAATATTTCTAAGATCCCTTCTCCTCATCTACATGAAACATTAGATATAATTAGAGAAAAAGACGGCAGACGGGTGATTGATGTAGAAAGATTCTTTCAAGATTATTTTGAAGTAATACAGGAATGTAATCGTGTTTTAAAAGAAAATTCAAAGATTGTATTTGTTGTAGGAAATCGAACAGTAAAAAATACATGGATTGAGACTGATATTATTACTTCTGAAATATTCTCCGATTTTGGATATAAGTTGAATGGAATTTCCATTAGAGATATACCAAATAAGAGCATGCCAAGTAAAAATTCACCCTCAAATATTAAAGGTGATAAAGTAACTACAATGGTAAATGAATTTATAGTGGTAATGGAAAGGTAATTTCTTATTAAAAAAATGAATTAAGATCACTATCCTCATTATTGACCTTGAAATTAATGTCTTGGTTATTTTCAATTGTATATCGAAGTTTCAAGAAATCGTTGATATCATTAATTTGGTATTTTTCTATCATCAAATTATTTCTTACCCAACTGGGACTTAATCTAAAACCCCAACCGGGAGATCTAAAACTGACTCCATCCCAAATTCCATTTATTTTATCTTTTTTATATCTCATTTCATAATTTGCATTACCATCTTTAATTATTTCAATAATAGAATTAGGAGACATAGGTATATAATATAATTTAGTAAATTTAAATTTCCTATCCTTTCTTTCACCAGAAATAGAAGCTAATAGTAATCCATGATTATATTTAACCAATTTCTGATTTATATCTAAATTAGAAAATTCTTGCCATTCTTTATTTACGTTTTCTCTGTAAGACCAATGCAGAACGCCAGCGTCATCTATATTATATTTTAATTTGTTTAATCTATTGGGTAGATCATAGCATATCCCTTCGTTCATTTTTATAATATGTCTATTTGGTTCTATACAAATAGCAGAAGTACATTTAGATCCTTTTTTTTGTTTTGCACATAAATAATCATTTGTGGGAGTGTTAGAAATTTGACTTAGCTCTTTTTCAGCAGAATAAGTAAATATTGAAAGCTGGCTTTTTTTACCCCATATTTTCAATTCTAATCCTAGTAAATCACCTATCTTGAGTGGGTTTCTATGAAATCCTAAAATATACTCAAAACAATCACCAAAATGAGGATTACCATGACCTATAAGTGAATTATCACATTCTATTGTGTTGTTCATATGAGATAGTA